>CANJYY010000081.1 GCA_947479185.1 Caulobacteraceae bacterium | reverse complement strand
GCCGGATCGTGTCGCTCCCCCATAAACGTTTAGGTAAATGCCCATTTGTGGTTTCGTCCATCCCTCTTGTGGACTTCCCGGCCATGCCGCATTGACCCATTGGTCGGGAAACCTCGGTGGACTAGGCTTTGCAGGCGTTGCGCGCGCATTCCCAATGAGGGCGGATCTTGAAGTATCTTGGCATTGAGCTTCCGCCGCCGATGGCCGCGGCGTTCCGGGCGTGCCGCCCCCATTTCATCGGCATCGCGGTGTTCAGCGGCCTGCTGAACGTGCTGTATCTGACGCCGTCGATCTACATGCTGCAGGTCTATGACCGGGTCGTGCCGACGGGCGGGATCACCACCCTGCTGTTCATCACCCTGGCCGTCGCCTTCGCCCTGATCACCCTGGCGGCCCTCGACGCGATCCGGGCCCGGCTGCTGGTCCGCGCCAGCCTGCGGCTCGACAAGGAACTGGCCGGCCCCCTGCTCGAGCGGCTGATGGCGCGCACGGCGCCCGGCGCGCCGATCCTCGGCATGCGCGAGTTCGACATCCTGCGTCAGGCCATTTCGGGCCAGGCCGCGCTCGGCTTCCTCGACGCGCCCTGGACGCCGATCTACGTGGTCATCGCCTTCATGCTGCACCCGGCCCTCGGCGGGCTGACGATCTTCGGCGGCGTGATCCTGGTCGCCCTGGCCCTGTTCAACGAACGGTCGACCAAGGCCAAGTCCCTGGCGGCAGCCAAGGCCACCAATTCCGCCTACGCCGCTCAGGAAGCCGCCGCCCAGAACGCCGACATCGTCAAGGCGCTGGGCATGCGCGGCGCCCTGCGCGAGCGCCAGCTTTCCGACCGCCGCTCGGGTCTCAGCCTGGCCGGCCAGGCGCAGTTCACGGGCGGCCAGTATGCGGCCCTGACAAAATTCACCCGCCTGTTCCTGCAGTCGGCGGCCCTGGGCCTCGGCGCCTATCTGGCCGTCAACCGCGAGATCTCCTCGGGCGCCATCATCGCCGCCTCGATCCTGATGAGCCGCGCGCTGCAGCCGGTCGAACAGGTCGTCGGCTCCTGGGGCACAGTCGTCCAAGCGCGCGGCGCGCTGAAGACCCTGAGCGAGCTGTTCGCGGGCGACGTTGCGGAAACGCCCCGCACCCAGTTGCCGACCCCGCTGGGGGCGCTGAAGTTCGACAAGGTCGTGCAACGGGCTCCCGGTTCCGATGCGCTGGTGCTCAAGGGCGTGGTCTTCGCCATGCAGCCGGGCGAGGTGCTCGGCGTCGTCGGCCCCAGCGGCGCGGGCAAGACGACCCTCGCCCGCCTCGCGGTGGGCGCGGTCCCGCCCGACGCGGGGGTGGTGCGCCTCGACGGCGCCAACCTGACCGACTGGGACCCCGACCGGCTCGGCCGCCATGTCGGCTATCTGCCGCAGGACAACGCCCTGATCGCCGGCAGCATCCGCGACAACATTTCCCGCTTCGCTATCTGGCGCGGCGAGGACCCGGCGACGATCGACGCGGCCGTGGTCGCTGCGGCCCAGGCCGGCGGCGTGCACGACATGATCCTCAAGCTGCCCAAGGGCTACGACACGGCGCTGACGCACGGGGGCAGGGGCCTGTCCGCCGGTCAGGGCCAGCGCGTCGCCCTGGCGCGGGCGCTGTACGGGGACCCGGCCGTTCTGGTGCTCGACGAACCCAACTCGGCGCTCGACGCCGAGGGCGAGATAGCGCTGGCCAGGGCCATCGCCGGCGCCAAGGCCCGGGGCGCGGCGATCCTGATCATCGCCCACCGCACCGGCGTACTGGCGGCCGCCGACAGGCTGATGGTCCTGCGCGACGGCGTGGTCGACCGGATCGGCCCGAGGGCCGACGTGCTCGCGGCCATGTCCGGCGCGGCCCGGCCCCCCTCCAACGTCGTCGAATTGAAGGGCCCGCAATGAGCCTGTCCGAAAACCTGTCGCTCGACCGTCCCGTCGATCCCGCCAAGGTCCCCGACAGCCTGAGCGATGATCCGCGCCAGGAGCTGCGCTGGGGCGCCGGCGTGGCCATCGGCTTCTTCGTGCTGTTCCTCGGCTGGGCCGCCCTGACGCGGCTCGACGCGGGCGCCTACGCCCACGGCGTGATCGCCGTCGCCGGCAACCGCCAGACCGTGCAGCACCGCGAGGGCGGCATGGTCAGCGCGATCTACGTCACCGAGGGCCAGACGGTCGCCAAGGGCCAGATCCTGGTCGAGATCGCCGCCGGCGACCTGCGCGCCAATGAACGGGCGACGACCAGCGAGGTGTTCACGCTGCTGGCGCAGCGCGCACGGCTCGACGCCGAGCGCCGTCGTGTCAGCGGGTTCGCCGCGCCGGTCGAGTTCGCCCGCCTGCAGCCCGAGGACAGGGTCCTGGCCTCCGAGGCCATGACCCTGCAGCGGCAGCAGTTCGACGCCCGCCGCAACGCTCTCGAAGCCCAGCGCGGCGTGCTCGGCCAACGGGTCAGCCAGTTGTCCGAACAGGTCACCGGCTATCAACGGCAGCTTGACGCCAACGCCGAGCAGCAGCGTCTGATCGGCGAAGAGCTGGACGGCATGCGCAAGCTGGCGGCTCAGGGCTACGCGCCGGTGAACCGGGTGCGTGCGCTCGAGCGCAACGAGGCCGCCCTGGCCGGCGAGGACGGGTCGTTCCGCGCCCAGATTGCCCGCTCCGGCGAGGCCATCGGCGAGACGCGCATGCAGCTGCTGTCGCTCGACCGGCAGATGATCGAAGATGTCACCAGCCAGCTGCGCGACGTCGAGGTGCGCCTCGATGAGCTGCAGCCCAAGCTCAGCGCCATGCGCCAGCAGCTCGACCGGGCGACGGTCCGAGCGCCGGCCGGCGGCAAGGTCGTCGGGCTCAAGGTCTATACGGTCGGCGGCGTGGTCGGTCCGGGCGATGTGCTGATGGAGATCGTGCCGCAGGACCGCGCCCTGGTGATCCAGGCCAATGTCTCGCCCAACGACGCCGACGACCTGAAGGTCGGCCAGCTGACCCAGATCCGCTTCCCGTCGCTGCACGAGCGCGACCTGCCGATCCTCATGGGCCGGCTGACCGAACTGTCGGCCGACAGCTTCGTCGACGAGCAGTCCGGTCAACGCTACTTCCGCGCCGAGATTTCCGTGCCGCCGACCGAGCTGGAGCGGATCCGCAAGGTGCGCGGGCCGGACACGGGGCTGCAGGCCGGTCTCCAGGCCGAGGTTCTGGTGCCGCTCTACAAGCGGACGGCGCTGGACTACATGGTCGAGCCGCTGTTCCAGACCTTCTGGAAGTCCGGCCGGGAACACTGATCCCGGTCAGTCGGCGCGCTTGTGGAAGGCGGTCATCTGACCGACCGGCAGGCCCCAGAGGAAGACCTTCACGCTCTTGAGCGCGACGCTGGGCGAGATCTGGGTGAAGCGCGTGACGAAGCGCGGCCGGGGTCCGCCGTCGAGGCGGAGCGGGCGTCGGAACGACAGCATGTAGTCAGCGCCGTCGTGGCGGCCCTGGATACCGGTCCCGGCGCGGGCCTCGGCGGCGACATAGCGACCGTCCAGGCCCCGGGTCATCGCCCAGCGCCAGTTGTCTTCCTCGCCGTCCTCCCAGTGGAAGGTCTCGTCGAAGTGGATCGAGCGGTAGGCGTCGTCCAGCAGACCGTCGGTGATGATCCGGCAGCGACGCAGCAGCCGGCCCGTCGGTCCGCGCGCGAGGCCCCAGCCTTCCGTGCGCCCGACAAAGAAGGCTTCGGGCCTGAACGGACCGGTTCGTTGATAAAGTTCGCCGTCCAAAGGTCCCGTCCCATCGTCGTCCGCGGAACGACGTTCGGCGAGACACTAGCGGTCCGCGGCGCGTCGTGCCCTGTCGCGGAATGTCGCGGGTTCGGGTTGGTTGCCCCGATGGCCCGCGACGGGATGTCGCAGGCTGGCGTCAGTGGCGCCGTTTCGGGAAGGCGGCCTTCACCTCGTCCGGGGTCAGCCGGGTGATTTTCGACACATGACAGCGGTCCGGGCCGGTTGGTCCCTGCACGATCAGGACGACGTCCAGGCCTTCGCAGATGACGCTGCTGGCGCCGGTCGTCTCCACCCCGATCGACAGCGCGCTCTCGACGCCCGGGCAGGGCCCGAAGGTGTCGAGCCGATAGACGTCATGGGGGCTGACATCGAGGTAGACCACCCGGTCATTGCGGGGCCGTGCGTCGCGCCAGCCGGTGATCTGGTGCGAAAAGAAGCAGGCGCGCTTGCCCGGCGCCGCCGCAGGGGCTTCGGCGGGGTCCGCAGCGAGGGCCGAGGCGCCAGCCGAAAGCGCCAGGCCGGTGATGAGGGCGGCGATGGTCAGAGTCTTCATCATGGTCTCCAAACGCATGGCTTGATGCGCAGTTCACGACAGTGCGAAGGCGGGATTACGGCGCGCCGCGCCGGCGGGCGCGTTCGGCGAACCGGGCCGGGTCGACCACGGCCGCCAGGTCCGCGGGCAGCGGCGTCGGTGCGCCCAGCGCGAGGGCCGCCACATGCTCCGCCAGCAGCGGCGCCGTGCAGAAGCCGCGCGAGCCCAGGCCCGACAGGATGAAGCACCCCGGCGCGCCGGGCAGGGCCCCCGCCAGCGGCAGGCGGTCGCGGGTCGCGGCCCGGATGCCGGCCCGGCCGGTCACGGGGCTGTCCGCGAGGCGGCCGGCGAGCACCGGCAGGGTCTGGGCCAGCAGGGCGCGGTTACGCTCGTGGTCGCCTTCACGCAGGGACTCGTCGGCGTCGTCCCGGTCAAAGGTCGCGCCGAACAGCAGGCCGCCGTCGGCCAGCGGGATGACATAGCCGCCCTTCGAGACCGCGGGCGCCGCGTGCGGGTCCCGCGTCCAGCTGGCCTGGCCGCGCACCGACTGCAGGGTCAGATCCGGCGCGAAGGCGGCGCTGGCGTGGCCGGCGGCGATGCAGACGATGTCGGCCAGGCAGAGCAGGGCGCCGTCCGCGTCGAGGATGGCCTGGCGGCCGTCGCGGGTCTCGATAGATGCCGCGACGCCGGGGCTGACCGTTCCGGTCCAGGCGGCCAGCAGAGCGGCGGGTTGCAGCACGATGGCGTCGGCCATGGCCAGACCGCCCGGCGCCGCTTCGCCCAGCGCCGCGCTCATGGCCTCGTCTGAAAGCCGGGCCAGGGCGCCGGCCTCGAAGATGTCCGAGGCCGCCACCACGTCGAACCGGCCCCCGTCGCGGTCGGCCGTCTCCAGCTGCATCGCGCCGCGCGCGATGATGGCCCGGGGCTGGTCGGCGTAGAGGTCGACCGCGCGGGCGAAGGCCTGGGCGTACAGGCGCGCCGCGGGCCCCAGGCCGGCGTCGAGGCGCGGCGAGACCAGGCCCGCCGGATTGCCGGAGGCGCCGGATCCCGCGCCCCGGGCATCGAACAGCGTGGGCGTTACGCCCAGAGCCCGGAACGCCCGGGCCAGGCTCGCGCCGGCGATCCCGGCGCCGAGGATGGCGACGCTCGGTGCGGGCGGGTCGGCGGCGGGAGCGTCGGGCGCGCGGGCTTCCAGCCGTTCCCGCTTGCGGCCATGGCCGGGCTGTTTGGCGACGGTGAAGCCGGCCGCCTCCAGACCCCGGCGGACCATCCCGGCCACGGTGAAGGTGGCGGCGCGGGCGCCGGGGGCGCTGCGGGCGGCGATCAGGTCCAGAACCTCCTGACGCCACATCTGCGGATTGGTCGACGGGGCGAAGCCGTCGAGGAACCAGGCGTCGGCCCGACCGCCCCACTGACGCAGCGCCGTTTCGACTTCCATGACCGCGAGGTCGAGCGTGGTGTTCAGGGCCGGAAGCTCGACGCGGTGAAAGCCGCTCGCCCGGCGCGGCCAGCCGGCCAGCAGCGGCGCGGCGACCGCCTCCAGCTCGGGCCAGCGGGCGAGGGCGCGCGCGGCGTCCTCGCGCGACACCGGGAAGGCCTCGATCGAAAAGATATGCAGCCGGCCCTCCGGCGGCCGCTCTCGGCGCCAGAGGTCCAGCAGGGCGGCGATGTTCAGGCCCGTGCCGAAGCCGAGCTCGCCGACGACGAAGCGCGACCGCCCGGCCCAGGCGTCAGGCAGGCCGCATCCGGTGAGGAACACCGCCCGGCTCTCGGCCAGGCCGTCCTCGCTGGAGAAGTAGACGTCGCCGAACCGGCCCGACCGCGGCAGGCCGTCTTCGCCCCAGACCAGGGCGGGATCGGTGGGGCGGAGGGCGTCTGACGTCATGGGACCTGACAAGGAAAAAGGGCCGCCCCGAGGGACGGCCCTTCCTTCAACGCGTGAAGCGTCGAGACTTTTCTTAGTGCGCGGGCGCGGGGGCCGGAGCAGCAGCAGCGTCGGCGGCGGCAGTGGCGCCGGCGGCGGCGGCGTCGGCGGCCGGAGCAGCGGCGGCGGCGTCAGCAGCGGCCTTCGAGGCGTCGGTCGCGGCGGCGTCGGCGGTCGCGGCGGCGTCGGTCGCCGTAGCAGCGGCGGCGTCGGCGGTGGCGGCGGCGTCTTCGGCCTTCTCAGCGGGCTTGCCGCAGGCGGCGACGGAGAGAGCGGCGACGGCGGCGCCGGCGACGAGCAGCTTACGGAGCATATCGGAGGTCATGTCCTGGAGTCCCCTGTGAGGAGTTTTTTTACGCGCCCCGCTGGGAGGCGCATCAGGGACTATGCCGCTCTGAGCGTGGAGCGCAAGGGTGTCATTCACGCCCCTGTGATCACTTTTTTTCCCGCGGCGAAAGGCCTCAGCCTTCGTTCGGTATGCTGGACAGGGCTTCTTCCAGTTCCAGGAAGCTGGGCTGGGCCGCCGACGGGACGCTGCCGCGGCCGATCTCGACCGAAATCTGCGCCGCGTTGCCGTGCAGATGGGCGACCAGCACCGACTGGATGATTCGATAGAAGGCGGCCTCCTCGTCGACCACGGCCTTGAGCCGCGCGGCGAGGGGACCGACCAGGCCATAGGCCAGGAACACGCCGAGGAAGGTGCCGACCAGGGCGCCGCCGATCATCGAGCCGAGCACGGCCGGCGGCTCGGTGATCGAGCCCATGGTCTTGATGACGCCGAGCACGGCGGCGACGATGCCGAGGGCCGGCAGGGCGTCGGCGAGGTTTTGCAGGGCGTGGGCCGGTTCGGCGTGCTCGTGGTGGTGCTTCTCGAGCTGCTTCTCCATCGCGTCCTCGACCTGGTGGGGATCCTCCAGGTTCATGGTCATCATCCGCAGGGTGTCGCAGATGAAGTCGACGGCGAAGTGGTCCTTCATGATCCGGGGAAAGCGGGAGAAGATCGAGCTGTCGGCGGGCTTTTCGATGTGGCTTTCCAGCGCGATGACGCCCTTGGACTTCATGGTCTTGGTCAGCAGGAACAGCAGCGACAGCAGGTCGCGATAGTCGCTGGCCTTCCACTTGGGGCCGGCGAAGGCCTTGCCCAGGCCCGCGCCCGCGCCCTTGATGACGCCCATCGAGTTGGAAATCAGGAACGAGGCCACGCCGGCGCCGCCGATCGCCATCATCTCGTGAGGCGTGGCGTGAATGATCACGTCCATGTTCCCGCCGGACATGATGTAGCTGCCGAACACGAGGCCGAAGAGCAGCACGATGCCGATGATCTGGAACATGGAAAGAGACGCCGCCCCTCGAGGTTAACCGCCGAAGAATCCTCTTTAATGCTTAATGGGCAATGAGCGCGGGGGCCGTTGCGCCGCGGTTTCGACGCGCTCTAGACTGTCACAATGACCGTCCAGACGCTGACAGGCCCCAAGCTCGCCCCGCGCTCGTTCGGCATCCTGTTCGCCGTCTCGATCGTGGTGGCCGTCGGCAACACCGGCCTGATGTCGATCCTGCCGGCGATCGGCCGGCAGATCGGTATTCCGGACGCCTTCATGGCGGCGATCTTCTCGCTGTCGGCCCTGCTGTGGGCGGTCATGTCGCCGTTCTGGGCGCGGCAATCCGACAAGCGCGGCCGCAAGCCGCTGATCATGCTGGGCCTGAGCGGCTTTGCCGTCTCGATGCTGTGCTGCGGGCTGGTGGTGACGGCGGGCCTGCATCATCTGGCCCCCTGGCCGGTGATCTTCGTCGTGTTCCTGCTGGCGCGGGCCCTGTTCGGCCTGATCGGCTCGGCGTCGAACCCGGCGACCCAGGCCTATGTCGCCGAGCGCACGCCGCGCGCCGAACGCACCCAGATGATGGCCAGCCTGGCCGGCGCCTTCGGCCTGGGCACGGTCGTGGGCCCCTTCCTGGCGCCGATGTTCATCCTGCCGGTGGTCTCGCTGGCCGGGCCGCTGTTCACCTTCTCGCTGATCGCCCTGTGCATGCTGATCGTGGTCTGGCGCCTGCTGCCGGAAGAGATGCTCCAGCGCGAGACCCGCCGCCTGGCGGGCGCGGCCCTGTGGAAGGACAAGCGTCTCGCGCCGTTCCTGATCTACGGCTTCCTCGTCGCCACCTGCCAGACGGCCCAGGCCTACACCCTGGGCTTCATGATCATCGACAAGCTCAAGGTCTCGCCGGTCGAGGCGCTGGGCTTCATCGCCGTGTCGATGGCGGCCGGCGCCATGGCCGGCCTGCTGGCCCAGTGGGGCCTGATCCGCATCTTCAACATGGGACCCAAGACGCTGCTGCGCTGGGGCGTGGCCCTGGCCTGCGTCGGCAACCTGATCACCGCCTTCGCGCCGGACTACTGGACGGTGGTCGCCGGCTACGCCATCGCCTGCCTCGGCTACGGCTTCGCCCGGCCCGGCTTCACCGCCGGGGCCTCACTGTCGGTGAAGATGCATGAACAGGCCCAGGCGGCGGCGGCCATCGCGGCGGTCAACGGTCTGAACGTGATCATCGCGCCGCTGTTCGTGACTCTCTACGAGTGGTTCCACCCGGGCCCGTTCCTGCTCAACGCGGTGATCCTCGCCGGGATGATGGTCTACGCGCTGAAGAACACCATCCTGCGCGCCGCCGGCGAGACCGGAGACGCCGACGAGGAGGCCACCCTGGCCATCCTCGAGCGCAGCGACGAGGGCGGGGTTTAGGGCCTCCACGTTCAATCCGTCATGGCCCGGGCCGCATCCGGGGACAGGTTATCCTGTCCCTTGGGGCTGGATAACCTGTCCCTTTGCTTCAGAACGGCGAGAGGACAAGCAGTCCCAAGGGACAGCTTGGCCAGTCCCCGGCGCCCATTCTCCAACGGTTAG
>CANJYY010000080.1 GCA_947479185.1 Caulobacteraceae bacterium | reverse complement strand
TACACCCGCGGCGGCGAGTGGTCGCGGCCGGCCGGCGACATCCTCGCCGAAGCCCGGGTGCTGGCGGCCAAGGGCGTGCGCGAGGTCACCCTGCTGGGCCAGAACGTCAACGCCTACGACGGCGACGCCGGCGGCCTGGCGGGCCTGGTGCGCCAGCTGGCGGCCGTCGAAGGCCTCGACCGCATCCGCTACACCACCAGCCACCCGCGCGACATGAACGAGGCCCTGATCGCCGCCCATGGCGAGGTCGAGGCTTTGATGCCTTATCTGCACCTGCCGGTGCAGTCGGGAAGCGACCGCATCCTCAAGGCCATGAACCGCGGCCACACGGCCGAGCACTATATCCGCCTGGTCGAGAAGATCCGCGCGGCCCGGCCGGACATCGCCATGAGCTGCGACTTCATCGTCGGCTTCCCTGGCGAGCGCGACAGCGACTTCGAGGCGACGCTCAACCTGGTGCGCGAGGTCGGCTACGCCGGGGCCTTCTCGTTCAAGTACAGCCGCCGCCCCGGCACCCCGGCCTCGGCCATGCCCGGCCAGGTCGCGACCGAGGTGATGGACGAGCGCCTGCAACGGCTGAACGCCCTGCTGCAGCAGCAGCAGGAAGCCTTCAACCATTCGGTCGTCGGCCGCGTCGCCCCGGTGCTGATCGAGAAGACCGGCCGTCACCCCGGCCAGATCGGCGGCCGTTCGCCGTGGCTGCAGCCGGTGCATATCGATGGGCCCGAGCGGCTGATCGGCCAGATCGTGCCCGTGCGCATCGACAGCGCCACGCGGAACAGCCTGTCCGGGTCGCTGGTTCTGGAAAACGCATGAGCCGTCCGCCCGAATTCCTGCAACTGTCAGACCCCGCTGTCCGCGCCGTGTCCGGTCCCGGCGGCCGCCACGCGGCCCTGATCGAGGACGCCTTCAAGGTGCTGCTCGAAACCCCCGGCGGCGGTGTGTCCCTGGCCGGCGACGCGCGCGGCCGCGGAGCCGCCAAGCGCGCCGTCCAGGCCATCGCGGCGCTGGCCGATTCCGGCGCCCCCGTGGCCGACGCCGATGTGCGCGTGGCCATCGGCGACGCCCGCACCGGGGAGGCCCCGGCGGCCCCCGGCGTCGCCGGCGCGACGCGACGCGGGCCAGTCTCGCCCAAGACGGCGACCCAGGCGCGCTACATGGACGACCTCGGCCGCCACGACCTGGTGTTCGGCCTTGGCCCCGCCGGCACCGGCAAGACCTTTCTCGCCGTGGCCCACGGCGCGGCCATGCTGATGCGCGGGGACATCGACCGGCTGATCGTGACCCGTCCGGCCGTCGAGGCCGGCGAGCGGCTCGGCTTCCTGCCCGGCGACCTGACCGAGAAGGTCGATCCCTACATGGCCCCCGTCTGGGAGGCCCTGACCCAGCTGATGGGCGCCGACCAGCTGCGCCGCCGTCGCGACAAGGGCGAGATCGAGGTCGCCCCGATCGCCTTCATGCGCGGTCGGACGCTGGCGCATGCGTTCGTCATCGTCGACGAGGCCCAGAACACCAGCCGGCTGCAGATGAAGATGGTCCTGACCCGTCTGGGCGAAGGCTCGCGCATGGCCGTGACCGGGGACCCCAGCCAGATCGATCTGATGAATCCGCACGACTCGGGTCTGGCCCACGCCGTGGCCATTCTCGAAGGCGTCGAGGGCGTGGCCGTGACCCGCTTCACCGCCGACGACGTGATCCGCCATCCGATGGTCGCCCGCATCGTCCGCGCCTATGACGCCGACGCCGCCAAGCGCACCGGGCAGTAGCACCTTGGGCATCGACATCGAGATCGAGGACGAAGCCTGGTCGGCCGCCCTGCCCGACGCCGACCATCTGGCCCTCATCGCCGCCGAGGCCGCTACGGCCGAAGGCGGCCTGACCATCCTGCTGACCGATGACGCGACCGTCGCCGACCTGAACCTGCGCTTCCGCGACAAGGCCGGCCCGACCAACGTGCTGAGCTTCCCGGCCCCGGCCAATCCCGAGCATCATCTGGGCGACATCGCCCTGGCCTACGGCGTCTGCGCCCGCGAGGCGGCCGAGCAGGGCAAGCCGCTGGCCCATCATCTGCAACACCTGGTGGCGCACGGCGTGCTCCATCTTGTAGGGTACGACCACCAGACGGAGACCGAAGCCGAGGAGATGGAAGCGCTGGAGCGGCAGATCCTTGCCGGCCTCGACGTTCCCGACCCCTACGCCTGACCACGATGACCAGTTCCGACGACGCGAGCTCGCCGCCCGATACGCCGAAGCACAAGCGCGGCTTCTGGTCCCTGTTCAGCCGGGTCCGCCACGGCCTCGCCGGCGAGCCGGTCGCCGACCTTGAGCCGACCACCCAGGCCGGCGAAACCCTCGCCGCCCAGGCCCGCGCCTTCCAGACCCTGACGGTCGACGACGTCATGACCCCCCGGGCCGACATCGTCGCGGTCGAGTTCAACACCTCGTTCGACGCCCTGGTCGCCCAGTTCAGCGACACCGAGCACTCGCGCCTGCCGGTCTATCGCGCCACGCTCGATGACCCGATCGGCTTCGTGCACATCAAGGACGTGTTCAAGCTGCTGGCCAGCAAGAGCCGCCGACCGGCCGGGGTGCTCAAGCGCCTGCGCCGTCCGGCGCCCGGCGTGCCGGGATCGATGCGCGCCGCCACCCTGCTGGCCCAGATGCAGAAGACCCGCGTCCACATGGCCCTGGTCATCGACGAATACGGCGGCACCGAGGGTCTGGTGACGCTGGAAGACCTGATCGAGGCCGTGGTCGGCGACATCGCCGACGAGCACGACGACGCCGCCGTGACCGGCCTGCGCGTGCTGGAGGGCGGCATCATCGAAGCCAGCGCCCGCGCGCTGCTGGAAGACCTCGAGGCCGTGCTGGGCGAACACCAGCTCGGCGACGGCGACCATGAGGAAGACATCGACACGGTCGGCGGTCTGGTCAGCGCCATCGCCGGCCGCGTGCCCCGCCGCGGCGATGTGATCCGCCTGTCGGACGCCTATGACATCGAGATCATCGCCGCCGATCCGCGCCGCGTGAAGCGCGTTCGCTTCCGGCCGCGCCCGGTCGCGCCAGCGGCGGACGAGACCTCGCCGGCGTGACCCGCCTCGACCCGGCCCGGATCCCGCGCTGGGCGCTGGCGCTGGCCGCCGGTCTCGCGGCCGCCCTGGCGCACCCGCCGTTCGGACTGCTGCCAGGCCTGCTCGGCTATCCCCTGCTGCTCTGGCTGGTCGACACGGCCGATGCGGACAGGCCGCTGCGGTCGGCCTTCTGGCGTGGCTGGCTGGCTGGCCTTGCCTATTTCGCCGTCGGCACCTGGTGGATCGCCGAGGCCTTCATGGTCGACGCGGCCAACCAGGGCTGGATGGCCCCGTTCGCCGTCGCCCTGATGGCCGGCGGCGTGGCGCTGTTCTGGGGCGCCGCCTGCCTCGTCTATCGCTGGGCCGCCGTAACGGGCGTTGCCCGCGTGCTGGTCTTCGCCGGGATCTTCGCCGGCTTTGAGTGGCTGCGCGGCCATGTCCTGACCGGCTTTCCCTGGAACCTGCCGGGCGAGACCTGGAAGGCCGGGTCAGCGATGTCGCAGGCGGCCGCGCTGGTCGGCGCTTATGGCCTGACCTGGCTGACCCTGGCGATGACCGCGTCCATCGTCGTCTGGCGCGAGGGCCGGGCCGGCAAGGCGGCCGTCGGTCTGGCGGCGGCGACCTGCGCCGGGCTGTTCCTGTTCGGCGTGGTCCGCACCCAGCCCGGCACAGCGCCTTCCGATACGGACCAGCCGACGATCCGCATCGTCCAGGCGGACATCAAGCAATCGGCCAAATACGACCCGGCCGAATTCAGACGCATCGTCGACGCCTATGTCGAACTGACGTCGCGCCCCTATCCCGGCGGGCGGGTCGCCGACATCGTCGTCTGGCCAGAGGGGGCGATCCCCGACGCCATCGACAACTATCTGGCGCCTGGAACCTGGACCCGCGCGGCCATCGAGGGCGCCCTCAAACCGGGCCAGACCCTGCTGGTCGGGGCCTACCGCGTCGAAGGGACGCAGGCGGACTATCGGGTGTTCAACAGCCTGGTCGCGGTTCGCCGCACAGGCGAAGGCCTGGAGGCCTCCGGCGTGTATGACAAGCACCGGCTGGTGCCCTTCGGAGAGTTCCTGCCGCTCGACAAACTGATGGGCGCCTGGGGGGTGAAGACGCTGGTTCACGTCGGCGACGGCTTCAGCGCCGGCCCGCCGCCGCAGCCCATGCATCCGGCCGGCCTGCCGGTGTTCCAGCCGCTGATCTGCTACGAGGGGCTCTACCCAGGGTTCACCCGAAACGGGGCAAGGGCTTCCGGCGCAAGGCCGGACTTCATCGTCAACGTCTCCAATGACGCCTGGTTCGGCGCGACCAGCGGCCCGCTGCAACACCTGAACCTGTCGAGTTATCGCGCGATCGAGGAAGGCATCCCGATCGTCCGCGCGACACCGACGGGCGTATCGGCCCTGATCGACGCCGGGGGGGCCATAATACCGGGCGCCTTGCACCTTGGAGACAGCGGGGTTATCGACAGGACACTGCCTTCACGCCGCTTCGACACGCCCTTTAGGCGACTTGGCGACACGGCGTTCCTGGTGATGCTGCTCATTTCGGGCCTATTGGGACTACTCAAACGGGTAGCTCCTGACTTGAAATGGTCGCTAAATAAGACTTAGGGGGACGGCGACGTGAAAATGACATCTCCACAGATCAGGCCCTCATGACGACGACGACTGAAACCGACCGCTCACCCAATCCTGTTGACCTGCACGTTGGCGGCCGCATTCGCATGCGCCGTAAACTTCTCGGCGTGTCGCAGGAACGGCTGGCCGATGATCTGGGTCTGACCTTCCAGCAGGTCCAGAAGTACGAGCGCGGCGCCAACCGTGTGAGCGCCAGCAAGCTCTACGAAATCGCCAAGTCGCTGCAGACGTCGATCGCCTACTTCTTTGAAGGCCTGGTGGATCCGTCGACCGCGCGCGCCGAGGGCGTGGCCGACAGCGGCGCCGAGCCGTTCATCCACGACTTCCTGATGACGCCGGAGGGCCTTGAGCTCGCGGCGCTGTTCCCCAAGATCAAGCGCGGCCGCGTGCGTCGCCGGATCCTCGACCTCGTCCGCTCGATGGCCGAGGAAGAGGACAACGACGCCGGCGAAGCCTGACCCGTCTGTTTCGCGGGCGGCCTTTGGTCGCTTGCGGACATAAGGATATCTTTATAGGATTTGCGAGACCGCTCGTTCCGGGCGGTCTCGTCGTATCCGGAGTCTGGTCGTGAATCGTTCGTCCTACCTCTTCACCAGCGAAAGCGTCTCCGAAGGCCATCCCGACAAGGTCGCCGACCGGATCAGCGACACCGTCGTGGACGCCTTCCTGACGGCCGATCCCGAGGCGCGCGTCGCCTGCGAGACCCTGGTGACCACCAACCGCATCATCCTCGCGGGCGAGGTCCGGGCCAGCAAGCCGAACGGCGACAAGGCGGCCAGCAAGGCCTTCACCAAGGACATCATCAAGTCCCTGGAGCCCAAGGTTCGCGCGGCGATCAAGGACATCGGCTACGAGCAGAAGGGCTTCCACTGGGAGAAGGCGAAGTACGCCTGCTACCTGCACGGCCAGTCGGCCCACATCGCCCAGGGCGTCGACGCCGGGGCGAACAAGGACGAAGGCGCCGGCGACCAGGGCATCATGTTCGGCTACGCCAGCACCGAGACGCCGGAGTTCATGCCGGCCACCCTGCAGTACAGCCACAACATCCTGCGTCGCCTCGCCGAGCTGCGTCATTCGGGCGAGCTGCATGAGCTTGAGCCGGACGCCAAGAGCCAGGTGACCCTCGAATACGACGCCAACGGCCGCCCCGTGCGGGTGGTGTCGATCGTTGTCTCGCACCAGCACAAGAAGAAGATCGACGGCAAGGCCCCGACCAGCAAGCGGGTGCTGGACCTGATCAAGCCCCACGTCCTGGCGGTCTTCCCCGACGGCCTGGTGACGAAAAAGACCCAGTGGCTGGTCAACCCGACCGGCCGCTTCGAGATCGGCGGTCCGGACGGCGACGCCGGCGTGACCGGCCGCAAGATCATCGTCGACACCTACGGCGGCGCGGCCCCCCACGGCGGCGGCGCCTTCAGCGGCAAGGACCCGACCAAGGTCGACCGCTCGGCCGCCTACGCGTGCCGCTACCTGGCCAAAAACGTCGTCGCGGCCGGTCTGGCCGACCGCTGCACCATCCAGATCGCCTACGCCATCGGCGTGGCCAAGCCGGTGTCGTTCCACGTCGACATGCACGGCACCGGCAAGGTTGACCCGGCCCTGCTGGAAAAGGTCCTGCCGGACCTGATCAACGGCGCGACCCCGCGCGCGATCCGCGAGCACCTGGGCCTCAACAAGCCGATCTACGCCCGCACCGCCGCCTACGGTCACTTCGGCCGCCAGCCGGACAACGAGGGCGGCTTCAGCTGGGAAAAAACGGACCTGGCGCCGGAGCTGAAGAAGCTCGCCTGATCGAGGGGCTGGGGATCAGGGGCTAGGGACTAGTCTGTCCTCACCCCTCTTCCTCTAGTCCCCAACCCCTAGGCCCTAGTCCCTTCTGATGACCATCACCCCGCAACAACCGCACGGCGCCCTGCGCAGCTATGGCCGGATCAAGGCCAGGCCGATCAAGGCGAAGCAGGCCGAGCTGTTGGGCAGCTTGGGGCCGAAGGTCGAGATTCCCGAGAGCTCGTTCGCGCCGCGCGATCTGATGCCCGAGGCGAAAGCCTTCTGGCTGGAGATCGGCTTCGGCGGCGGCGAGCACATGGCCGGCCAGGCGGAGCGGTCGCCCGAGACCCTGATCATCGGCGTCGAGCCCTTCCTCAACGGCGTGGCCAGCGCCCTGCGCCATGTCGAGGAGCGGGGCCTGGCCAACGTCCGTATCCACCAGGGCGACGCCCGCGAGGTCGCCGCCCGCCTGCCGGACGGCTGCCTCGACCGGGTGTTCATCCTGTTTCCCGATCCCTGGCCCAAGTCGCGGCACCACAAGCGGCGCCTGGTCCAGAGCGAATTCCTCGTCGAACTGGCCCGACTGCTGAAACCCGGCGGCGGCCTTCGGTTCGCCACCGACTGGGCCGAATACGCCGACTGGACCCGCAAGCGCGTGCCGGCCACCGGCCTTTTCAGCGCCACCCCTGCAGACACCGCCGTGCCGCCCGCCGACCACCTGACGACCCGCTACGAGGAAAAGAAGCTCGGCGACTGCCCGCCGGTGTTCCTGGATTTCGTGAAGGCCTGATCGTCAACCGCCCCACCTAGCATTCCGCTCCCGGAACCCCGATGTGAGCGCCGCACCACACGCACCATCCTTCCAGGACAACCGACCATGAGCTTTTCCATCCATCAGGCGTCCGCGCCCGTCTTCGCCCGCGCCCTGACCAACCTGTCGGCGATGATCGACAAGGCGCTGGCCGCCGGCGTCACCGAGGCGACCCTGCTCGAGGCCCGCCTCGCGCCGGACATGCATCCGCTTCCGCGCCAGATCCAGATGGCCTCCGACAGCGCCAAGGGCGCCATCGCCCGGCTCGCCGGCGTCGAGCCGCCGTCGATGCCGGACACCGAAACCACCCTCGCCGAGCTGAAGGAACGCATCGCCGCGACGATCGCCTATGTGAACAGCCTGGACGCCGCCGCCTTCGAGGGGTCGGAAGATCGCGAGGTGGTGCTGAAGTTCCCGCAGGGCGAAATGAAGTTCACCGGCTGCGACTATCTGACCGGCTTCGCGCTGCCGAACTTCTTCTTCCACATCACCATCGCCTACGCCCTGCTGCGGGCCAACGGCGCGCCGATCGGCAAGATGGACTTCCTCGGCGGCGCCCGCTGAGAATCCGGGGCTGACAAAGGCGATGAAGGGGCCTATACAGGCCTCCACATCGTTTGAACGCGCTGGATGGCGCATTCGAGCGGCGACCGAGAGGTCGCCGCTTTTTGTTTGGATTTGAGACGGATGCGCGCGCGGACGGCGGAAGACGCCCAACTGCTCGAAATGTTGGACCCGGTCGCCGCGGCGGCCGGCTACGAGATCGTCCGCCTGCGCCTGATGGCCGGCAAGGAGCGCCGCCGCCTGCAGATCATGGCCGAAACGCCGGATGGCGACATGACGGTCGAGGGCTGCACGGTGCTGTCGCGGGCGTTTTCCGAGATTCTCGACGCGGCCGACCCGATCAGCGGCGAATACACGCTGGAGGTCTCCAGCCCCGGCATCGACCGGCCGCTGACCCGGCTGAAGGACTTCGACACCTGGGAAGGGTTCGAGGCTCGCATCGAGCTCGACCGGCTGGCCGACAACCGCAAGCGCTTCAAGGGCGAGCTGGCCGGGACCGAAGAAGGCCAGGTCGGGATCAATATCGAGGGCGAGGCCGAGACCACCCTCTACATACCGTTCGAATGGATCCTCGAGGCCAAGCTGGTCCTCGACGACAAGCTGATGAAACACGGCGCCGAAGAACGCGCCGTCCGACTGCAATCCGAAACCGACACCGACCACGAGTCCTGAACCAGGGAAACCCCACCATGGCCACCGGCATTTCCGCCAACCGGCTCGAGCTCCTGCAGATCGCTGACGCGGTCGCCCGCGAAAAGGGCATCGACAAGGAGATCGTCATCGCCTCCATCGAGGAAGCGATCCAGAAGGCGGCCCGCAGCCGCTACGGCGCCGAGCATGACATCCGGGTCCATATCGATCCGAAGACCGGCGAGACTTCGATCAAGCGCTACCTGACCGTGGTGCCGGACGACGCCGAGTTCGAGGAAGAGGACGGGCACGGCAAGATCCGCCTGTCGGACGCCCTGGCCACCGACCGCGACGCCTTCGTCGGCCAGGTGACCGACGAGGAACTGCCGCCGTTCGAGTTCGGCCGCGTCCAGACCCAGATGGCCCGCCAGGTCGTCACCGGGAAGGTCCGCGAAGCCGAACGCGAGCGTCAGTTCGAGGAGTTCAAGGACCGTGTCGGCGAGATCGTCAACGGCAGCGTCAAGCGCGTCGAGTACGGCAACGTCATCGTCGACCTGGGCCGCGGCGAAGGCATCATGCGCCGCGACCAGTCGATCCCGCGCGAGAACTTCAACATCGGCGACCGCATCCGCTGCTACATCTACGACGTCCG
>CANJYY010000079.1 GCA_947479185.1 Caulobacteraceae bacterium | reverse complement strand
CGGCGGCGCATCAATGGCTGATAGCAGACGGCGCGCCGTCAGTCGCGGTGGTAGGGGCTGCCGGCCATGATGGTCACGGCGCGATAGACCTGCTCGGCCAGCATGGCGCGGGCGAGGGCGTGCGGCCAGGTCTGGGGGCCGAAGGCCAGTTTCGCGTTGGCCGCGTCGAGGATCGCGGGATCGAGCCCGTCGGCCCCGCCGATCAGGAACACCAGACGGCGCACGCCGTCATCGCGCAGGCGGCCGATCTGGGCCGCGAAGTCGCGCGACGGCCGCACGGCGCCGTGCTCGTCGCAGGCGATGACGTAGGCGTCCTTCAGATGCGGGAGCAACACCTCGGCCTCGGCGGCCTTGCCCGGCTTGCGGGCCTCGACCTCGACGATCTCCACCGGGCCAATACCCAGCGAGCGACCGCTGGCCGTGGCCCGCTCGGCGTAGTCCTTCGCCAGCAGGGCCTCGGGCATACGGCCCAGCCGGCCGACGGTGAGGAGGGTGATCTTCATGCTGTGTGCGTGGTTCGAGACGCGGCCCTGAGGGGCCGCTCCTCACCATGACGAACACTATGGCAGCCGTTGTTCGTCATCCTGAGGAGCGAGCCTCAAGCAAGCGTCTCGAAGGATCAGTTCGCCGGGGTGATGTGCGGCGAGTCGACCGACCAGATCTTCTCGATGTTGTAGAAGGAGCGCACTTCCGGGCGGAACAGGTGAACGACCACGTCGCCGGCGTCGATCAGCACCCAGTCGCAGTGCGGCAGGCCTTCGACCCGCGCCTTGCCGTGACCGGCTTCCTTGAGCGCGCGCATGACATGGTCGGCCAGCGCGCCGACATGGCGATGCGAACGGCCTGACGCGACAATCATCGAGTCAGCCATCGGGCTTTTGCCCCTGAGATCAATCAGGACAATTTCCTCGGCCTTGTCGTCATCGAGACGGGCCAGGATCAGATCTTCGAGCGAACCGTAACTTTGTCGGGGTTCGTCGGATGAAGTCCCCGAAAGGACCTCGTGCGCCTCGGGCGCCAACTCGGGATTCAGCGGAATGCTCCTCTATTCGCCTCGCTAAGCGGGACCCATAGCACGTCCTGGCCCAAACGTCAGCGAATCAGTGTCCCGGCGATGTCTCGCTATGTCCCGGGACTATCGGTCCCGGGAGTCTTGCGCTGGCGGTCGCGGATCGCGGTCGAGGAGGCGAAGTTGAACGGCCCGCGCAGATAGACCCAGGCGGGGGCCTTCATGAACGGCAGCAGCGGTCCTTCGCGGGCTGGCCGGCGGAAGTGGGCGAAGCGTCGGGCGGCCGGCGAGGTGCGCGCCTTCAGCGCCGCCCAGGGCCGCGAGACCACGGCCACCGGCAGTTCGCGCATGATCTGGGTCCAGCCGCGCCAGCCGTGGAACCCGGCCAGGCTGTCGGCGCCCATGATCCAGACGAAATGCACGCCGGGGAACCGCGCCCTGAGCACCCGCACCGTATCGATCGTGTACTGCGAGCCGATGCGGGTCTCGGCGTCCGAGATGATCATCGCCGGGCCCCGGGCGCGGGCGCGAACCCCGGCCATCCGCTCTTTCAACGGGGCGGTCTCGTGGCGCTGCTTGAGGGGGTTCTGCGGCGAGACCAGCCAGATCACCCGGTCCAGGCGCAGCTTCTTCAGCGCCGTCTCGGCCACGTGAACATGGCCGTCGTGGACGGGGTTGAACGAGCCGCCATAGAGTCCCACCCGCATACCCGGCTTCAGGTCGAAGCCGAGGCGCAGCGTGCGGGGCCTCCCGGCCTCAGGGACGAGTCTGGCCGGTCCCGCGAACCACATATTTGTACGTTGTCAGTTGCTCGGCCCCGACCGGACCGCGGGCATGAAGTTTGTCGGTGGCGATGCCGATTTCCGCGCCGAAACCGAATTCCCCGCCGTCGGCGAACTGGGTCGAGGCGTTGACCAGCACGATGGCCGAATCGACCAGGGCGATGAACCGCTCGGCGGCGGCCTCGTCCTCGGTGACGATGGCGTCGGTGTGACCCGAGCCGTAGGCGGCGATATGGGCGGCCGCGCCCTCGACGCCGTCGACCAAGGCCACGCTGAGGATCGGCGCCAGGTATTCGGTGGTCCAGTCCTCGCTCGAGGCCGGCTTCATCGAGGGCTCGATGGCCCGGGCGGCGGCGTCGCCGCGCAGCTCGCAGCGTTCGCGGATCAGGGCGTCGGCGATCGGCGGCAGCAGCCGCTCCGCCGCCGCGCGGTCGATCAGCAGGGTCTCGGCCGCGCCGCAGACCGACACGCGGCGCAGCTTGGCGTTGACGACGATGTCGCGCGCCTTGGCGATGTCGGCCTTCTCATGGACGAAGACGTGGTTCAGCCCCTCGAGGTGGCCGAGCACCGGGGCGCGGGCGTCGGCCTGGACCCGGGCGACCAGGCTCTTGCCGCCGCGCGGGATGATCAGGTCGATGCTGTGGTCGAGGCCGGACAGGATCTCGCCGACGGCCGCGCGGTCGGTGGTGCGCACCTGCTGCAGGCAGCTGGCGGGCAGCCCGGCCTTGACCAGGCCCTGGACCATGGCCGCGTGCAGGGCGAGGTTGGTGCGCAGGCATTCGGACCCGCCGCGCAGGATCGCCGCGTTGCCCGAGCGGATGCACAGGGCGGCGGCGTCGGCCGTCACATTGGGCCGGCTTTCGTAGATGATGGCGATGACGCCGATCGGCGTGCGGATCCGGGCGATGTCCAGGCCGTTGGGCCGGGTCCAGCGGGCGATCTCGGTTCCGAGCGGGTCCGGGATGGCGGCGACCTGGGTCACGGCGTCGGCGACCCCGTCCAGGCGGGCCGCGTCGAGCATCATCCGGTCGAGCATCGGGCCCGAAAGACCGGCGGCTTTCGCGGCGGCGAAGTCGGCCGCGTTGGCGGCCAGAATGGCTTCGGCGTTGGCGCGGATGGCGTCGGCGGCGGCGAGAATCGCGGCCGTACGCTGGGCGGCGGTCGACAGGCGCAGGGCGCGCGCGCCCTCGCGGGCGGCCCGTCCGGTCGCCAGCATCGTCGCCTGCAGGGATGCGCCCGCGTCGTCCACGGATCAAAGCCTCGTTTTGCTCAGACTGAGCCTTAGCGGCTTTCCGCCAGCCCGACCAGCGCCAGGTCGTCGGCATGGATCAGCGGGCCGTTGGTGAAGCCGAGCGCCGCCTCGATGGCGTCGGACCGCAGGCCGGCGATTTTCCGCGCGTCGGCGGCGTCGTAGCGGGACAGGCCGCGGCCGATCTCGCCGGCCGGGCCGAGCACCAGCACCGCGTCGCCCTTGCCGAAGCCGCCCTCAATGGCGGTGACCCCTGCGGGCAGCAGGCTCTTGCCCGCGCGCAGGGCGGTGGCCGCGCCGGCGTCGACGGTCAGGGCGCCGGCCGGGGCCAGCGACCCGGCGATCCAGCTCTTGTAGGCGGCGGCCGGGCTGACCGCGGCCTCGATGATCGTCGACGGCGCGCCGTCCTCGATGGCCCGCAGCGGGTGCGGGCGGCTGCCCAGGGTGATGATGGTCGCGCAGCCGGCGGCGCGGGCGATGCGGGCGGCGGTGATCTTGGTCGCCATGCCGCCGGTGCCGACTCCGGTGGCGGCATTGGCGCCGCCGGCCATTTCGGCGATCTCGGGCGTGATGTCGGCGATGCGGTCCAGTCGGGTGGCGGCGGGGTCGCTGCGCGGGTCGGCGGTGTACAGACCGTCGATGTCCGACAACAGCACCAGCACGTCGGCGCCGATCATCTGCGCCACGCGGGCGGCCAGCCGGTCGTTGTCGCCGTAGCGGATTTCCTCGGTCACCACGGTGTCGTTCTCGTTGACCACCGGCACGACGTTGAGGTCCAGCAGGGTCTCGACCGTGGCGCGGGCATTGAGCCACCGGCGGCGGATCTCGGTGTCGTCGCGGGTCAGCAGCACCTGGGCGACGGCCTGGTCGTACGGCTCGAAGGCCTCTTCCCAGGCGCGCATCAGCAGCGACTGGCCCGCCGCGGCGGCGGCCTGTTTCTCGGGCAGGCTGAGCGCCTTGCGCTTGAGGCCGAGCCGGCGCCGGCCGAGGGCCACGGCGCCGGACGAGACCACGAGCAGTCGCTGGCCCCGCGCGCGGAGCCGGGCGGCGTCGGCGGCGAAGGCGGCCAGCCAGTCGCGCGAGGGCAGGCCCGTCGCGGCGTCGACCACCAGGGCCGAGCCGACCTTGATCACGACCCGCCGCGCGTGGGTCAGGCCGGCGGCCGCCCCGTTCATCAGGGCGCCTTCAGCTTGTCGACGAATTGCCGGCAGACCCGGGGCTCGCCGCTGGCGACCCAGGCGACGACCAGGCCCTGTTTGTCGAAGGCGACGGCGAGGCGGCAGAGGGAGGGGTCGCCGCGCAGGCAGCGCATGGCCATGGTCGCCGCATCCATGCTGCAGGTCATCTCCTGCTCGACCTTGAGCTCCCAGAAGACCACCTCGCCGTCCGTGGCGGTGCGCGTGCCGCCGGAGAACCCGAACTTGCCGCGCAGCCGGTCGCCCGACTTGCCCTTGAAGGGCTTCATCAGGGCGTCGATCTCGCCGAACACCGGATCGGCGGCCGGGGCAGGGGCCGGCGCGGTCACGGCGACCGGCGCGGACGGGGTCGCCGCCGGCGACTCGGCCAGCATCAGGGCGAGCGAAACGAGACTGGCGATCAGCATGGCGTGTGTCCTCGCGTCAGACCGGTGACCAGCCGGGCGGGGGGGCGTCCGTCGGGGTCGCCGTTTCCGCGACCTCGGTGGCGCGATGCCGTTTCACGGTCTGGAAGGTCGTCCGCAGCATGTCCTGCACCCCTTCGCCGGTCACCCCGGAGATGAGGCGCGGCGCGACGCCGGACGCGGCCTGAAGCGCGGCGGCCTTTTCGGCCCGCTCCTCGGCGTCGAGCGCGTCGACCTTGTTGAGGGCGAGGATCTCCGGACGGTCGGCCAGGCCTTCGCCATAGGCTTCCAGCTCGCCGCGCACCGTGCGCCAGGCGCCGACCACGTCGTCCTGGGTGGCGTCGACCAGATGGATCAGGGCGCCCGCGCGCTCGACGTGACCGAGGAAGCGCACGCCGAGGCCCGCGCCTTCGGAGGCGCCTTCGATCAGGCCGGGGATGTCGGCGATGACGAACCGCTCTTCCGACGACAGGTCGACGATGCCGAGGTTCGGCACCAGGGTGGTGAAGGGATAGTCGGCGATCTTCGGCTTGGCCGCGCTGACGGCGGCCAGGAAGGTCGACTTGCCCGCGTTGGGCAGGCCGACCAGGCCGGCGTCGGCGATCAGCTTGAGCCGCATCCACAGCCAGCGCTCCTCGCCCGGCAGGCCGGGGTTGGCGTGCTTGGGGGCCTGGTTCACCGGGCCCTTGAAGCGGTCGTTGCCCCAGCCGCCGTTGCCGCCCTTGGCCAGCAGCACGCGCTTGCCGGCGACGTCGAGGTCGGCGACCAGCGTCTCCTTGTCGTCCTCCAGCACCTGGGTGCCGACGGGGACCTTGAGCACGATGTCCTCGCCCGCCGCGCCGTGGCGGTTGCGGCCCATGCCGTGGATGCCGGTGCCGGCCTTGAAGTGCTGCTGGTAGCGATAGTCGATCAGGGTGTTGAGGCCATCGACGGCCTCGATCCACACGTCGCCGCCGCGCCCGCCGTCACCGCCGTCCGGGCCGCCGTATTCGATATACTTCTCGCGCCGGAACGACACGGCGCCGCCGCCGCCGTCGCCGGAGCGAATGTAGATCTTGCACTGATCGAGAAATTTCATCGCGCCCTTATGGGCCAAGGCCGGGGTCCAGAAAAGGGCGGCGACCCCTCCGGAGGGTCGCAAAGATGCCGGGATGACGGCATAGGAGGCTTGTGGAGCTGTTTTTGGGGGAGTTCTCATGCGCGGCGCGCTTCGACTGCTGATCGGGCTGACGGCCCTGCTGCTGCTGCCGGCGGCCTCGATGGCCGCCCGTCCGGCCCTGTGGCCCGACGACATGACCCTCGGAAACGCGAAGGCGAAGGTCGTGGTGGTGGAATACGCCTCGCTCAGCTGCCCGCACTGCGCGCGATTCCACGCCAGCGTCTTCCCGGCGCTGAAGGCGAAGTACATCGACACCGGCAAGGTGCAGTTCGTCTATCGCGAGTTCGTCACCAGCCCGGCCGAGATCGCCGTGCCGGCCACCCTGCTGGCCCGCTGCGCCGGCAAGGATCGCTATTTCCAGATCGTCGACCGCGTCTTCGCCACCCAGGAGGAGATGTACAAGACGGGCACCGTCGCCGGGGTCCACCGTATCCTGCGCCGCGAGGCGGCGGCGGTCGGCCTCGACAACGCGGCCTACGATGCCTGCATGAAGGACGAGGTCCAGTTCGAGGCGCTGAAGACGCGCATCGACCGGGCCTCGGACGAGGGCAAGGTCGAGGGCACTCCGACCTTCGACGTCAACGGCAAGCGCATCGAGGCCCCGCTGGGCAAGGAGATGGACCTGGCGACCCTCGACGCCGCCATCGCCGCGGCGATGAAGGGCAGGTAGGTCCGGCCGACCGTCAGGGCAGCCAGACCATCATCCGGCAGGGAACCGTCTCGCCGCGAGCCAGGCTGTCGCGCAGCTCGATCCGGCCGGTGTAGAGAAAGCCCGCGCGGCACAGCACCCGGCCGGAGGCCGGGTTGTCCGAATGGTGCCCCGCTGTGACCACGCGCTTCTTCCAGCTCCGCGCGGCCCAGTCCATCGCGCCGACCAGCGCCTCGCTGGCCAGGCCGCGGCCCTGGTACGGCTTGCCGATCCAGTAGCCGACCTCGATCGCGCCGTCGGCGTTGCGATCGAAACCCAGGCCGCCGACCACGCCGGCGTCATCATGCTCGATCATGAAGTTCACCTCGGTCCGACGATCGGCGATGGCGCAGCGGGCGATGAAGTCCTCCGCGTCGCCCCGGGCGTAGGGCCAGGGCATGCGCGAGGTCATGCGGCTGATGTCGAAATCGTTGCAGAGCTCGGCCAGACGGCCGGCGTCGTCCATCTGCGGCGCGCGCAGGGTCAGACGCCTGGTCTCGATCCGGGGCGTGGTCTCGATCACGCACATGGTGGTCCTCCCGGCCCCTCTGCGGGGGCCTGAACATGCAAAAGCGGGGAGCCCGGCGTCCGGACTCCCCGCTTGAGGAATTGCATGTCCGGATCGCCTGTATCGGGCGATCCGGAGAAGGTCGGGTCGCCTATTCGGCGGCCTGGGCGACCTCGGCCGGAACGACCGTCGCATAGGTGCGGTTATTGCGCTTGGTCACGAACTTCACCGCGCCGTGTACGAGCGCGAAGAGGGTGTGGTCCTTGCCGATGCCGACGTTCGTGCCCGGCCAGAACTTCGTGCCGCGCTGACGAATAATGATGTTGCCGGCGAGGACCTTCTCGCCGCCGAACTTCTTCACGCCGAGACGGCGGCCGGCGGAGTCGCGGCCGTTGCTCGAGGAGCCGCCTGATTTTTTGTGAGCCATTGTGCTCTCCTGTCTCTCTGGAGGCGCCGCCGCTTAGGCGTCGCCGTCCTTCTTGGCGGCCGGCTTCTTGGCAGCGGCCTTCTTGGCGGGGGCGGCGTCGGCGTCGGCCTTGGCGGCCTTCGGAGCAGCGGCCTTCTTCGGCGCGGCGGCCTTGGGAGCCGTTTCAGCCTTGGCCGCGGCGGCCTTGGCGGCCGGGGTCGCCTTTTCGGCCTTCGGGGTCGCGCCACCGAGGGGCTGGAAGGCCAGGCCACGGGCGCGGGCGTCGAGCTCGCGCTTGGTGGTCAGGCTGACTTCGCCGTCCCAGGTTTCGGTCTTGCCGGCGCCGGCGACGGCGGTCACGCGCAGCACGGTTTCGTGCTGACGGTGGCCCTTCGTGCGGCGATAGCCCTGACGGCGGATCTTCTTGAAGATCTTCACCTTATCACCCTTGCGGGTTTCGATCAGGGTGGCGTTGACGGTCGCGCCGTCGACCAGGGGAGCGCCGAGCGTCACCGCCTCGCCGTCGCCGAGCATGAGGACTTCGCCAAACGCGACATCCGCGCCGGGCTCACCCGCCAGTTTCTCGACAACCAGCAGATCGCCAGCCTTGACCCGGTACTGCTTGCCGCCGGTCTTGATCACCGCGTACATCGTGTGCGCCTTGAAAAATCTAGAGTTCGCAAAATAGTGCGCGCCCGCGAGGTGTCCCGCGGGCGAGGGAGCGGTCTTATACAGCCGGCGCTTTCCGAGTCAACGCCGCGCCGACCCCCGGAGCGTTATCAGCGTAAAGAGTTTTGCCGGGCGGGAGGCGAAACGGGCCACGGGCCCGGTCAGGGTTCGCTTTCCGCTCGCGAGGGGTCTGGCGTGTTACTTTGTAACAAGTTATAGCGTTTCGGGTGATCTCGCCCTTCTTCCTCTCTTTCGCGGCGGCCGGCTTTGGCGTCGCCCTCGTGCATGTGGCCATCCCCACGCACTGGCTGCCGTTCGTGCTGGTCGGCCGGGCGCAGGGCTGGCGGCTGCGGCGGGTGCTCGGCGCGGCGGCGGCGGCGGCGGTGGGTCACATCCTGACCACCTCGGCGGTCGGGGTGCTGATCCTGATGGCCGGCCGGTTCATGGAGCAGTGGCTGCAGGGTCTGTTGCACTATGCAGCCGCCGCGCTGCTGTTCGGTTTCGGCATCTTCTACCTGACCCGTGCGTTCCAGCGCCGCATGGCCCCGGCCGGCGTGACCGACGCGGCGCTGGTCGCCCCGCCCCGGGTCAGCGACGGCGCGGCCTGGTGGGGCGTGGTGGCGGCGCTGGCGCTGTCGCCGGGCGAGGTGCTGCTGTCTTTCTATCTTACGGGCGACAGCCACGGCTGGCCGGGGCTGATCCTGCTCAGCGCCATGTTCCTCGCCGGCACCCTGGCCGGGATGGTCGCGCTGATCAGCCTGACCTGGGCCGGCATGGCCCATTTCCGCCTCGACCGGCTGGCCCGCTATGAATCGGCGGTGCTTGGCGCGGTTCTCGTCGCCCTCGGCGTCGCGGTGGTGGTTTTCAGCGCCTGAGCCGCCTATCTAGCGGGCCATGACCGACGCTTCTCCCGCCCGCATCCCCGTCACCGTGCTCACCGGCTATCTCGGCGCCGGCAAGACCACGCTTCTCAACCGCATCCTCACCGAGGACCACGGCAAGCGCTACGCCGTGATCGTCAACGAGTTCGGCGAGATCGGCATCGACAACGACCTGGTGGTCGGCGCCGACGAGGAAGTGTTCGAGATGAACAACGGCTGCGTCTGCTGCACGGTGCG
>CANJYY010000078.1 GCA_947479185.1 Caulobacteraceae bacterium | reverse complement strand
GTGCCGTCGCCGGCCTTGTCGTTGGTCTTGGAGGCGACTTCGCGGATCAGCTGGGCGCCGAGGTTCTCGAAGCGGTCAGCCAGTTCGATTTCCTTGGCGACCGAGACGCCGTCCTTGGTCGAGCGCGGGGCGCCGAAGGACTTTTCGATCACGACATTGCGGCCCTTGGGGCCGAGGGTCACCTTCACCGCGTTGGCGAGGATGTTGACGCCGCGCAGCATGCGGTCGCGCGCGTCGGAAGAGAAATAGACGTCTTTGGCGGCCATTTCGGAGCTCTCTTTCTATCAGATGTGGGGGAAGCGCAGGCGGTGGGAGAAGGGTTACTTCTCGACCACGCCCAGAACGTCGCTTTCCTTCATGATCAGCAGGTCTTCGCCGTCCACCTTCACTTCGGTGCCGGACCACTTGCCGAACAGGATGCGATCGCCGGCCTTCACGTCGAGCGCGTGAACCTTGCCGGCATCGTCGCGGGCGCCAGGCCCGACGGCGATGACTTCGCCTTCCTGCGGCTTTTCCTTGACCGTGTCGGGAATGATGATCCCGCCCTTGGTCTTCTGTTCTTCCTCGACGCGCTTCACAAGGACGCGGTCGCCAAGAGGACGAAACTTCATCGGGTCGTCTCCGTGTGCGTAAATCTGGGTTTGAATGGTCTTCGCCGACCATCGGGGGCGCTGCTGTTAGCAGTCACGAACCCCGAGTGCCAACGACGCTGCGCAGTTAGGGTCGCGGCCCTCTGGAGTCAAGGGAACGGGGGCCGATTGAGCCCCTCCCGGCCGCGGTTTTAAACGCGTAGGATCGCCCCTCGGCGAAGGAGTCCATCATGCTCGATCATGTCGGCGCGACCGTCAGCGATCTGACCCGGTCACGGGCGTTTTACGACGCGGCCCTGGCTCCGCTGGGCATCGCGGTGATCATGGAGGTCACCCCGGAACAGACCGGCGGCAGCGGTCACCTGGGCTATGGCTCCGGGGGGCGGCCCTGGTTCTGGATCGGAAACGCCGGTCCCGCGACCGGGAGCCTGCACGTGGCCCTGGCCGCGCCGGACCGGAAGACGGTCGACGCCTTCTACGCCGCGGCGATGGCCGCGGGCGGGCGCGACAATGGCCCGCCGGGGCTGCGGACTCACTATCACCCCCACTATTACGGAGCCTTCGTGCTCGACCCCGACGGCCTCAATATCGAAGCCGTCTGCCACGCGCCGGAGTGACGCCTTGATCCCCTATGTCCTCGCCGTGTTCGCCTGCTGTCTCGCCGGAGGTCTGGGCGGCTTTGCCCTGGCGCGGCCGCACGAGGCGCTGCAGCTGCGCGGCCTGACGGCGCTGGAAGCCGCGCCCGGCGGCCTGGCCATGGCGCGGGGCTTCGGGGCGATGATGCTGATGGCCCATGCCGGCACGGCCAGCCTGCTCGGCTACTATCCCAGCCTCGGCGCGACCATGGCGCTGGCGCTGTCGCTGCTGTGGGCCGGCTCGGCCATCGGCCGTGTCGCCTCCAGCGTCCTCGACAAACAGGCCGATCCGCGCGGCGTGCAGCTGGTCGTGCTCGAGGTGCTGATGGGCCTCACCCTGTCCCTGCCCTTCTGGGAAAGCCGCCAGCTGGTCGACGGGCCGGTGTTCAACATCTGAGACCCCCTCCCCCCGGGGGAGCGTGCGGCGACATGACCAAACCGTAACGTGACGGCAATGCACTTTGATTTATAAAGTTCCTTGTCTCAACAAGAGGAACGACCCCGATGAAACGAATTGCACTGAGCCTGACGGCGCTGATGATCGGCGCGGGCCTGGCAAGCGCGGCGATGGCCGCGGACGTGACGGTGACCCTGACCGGCGTTCAGCCCAAGGGCGGCCGCGTGCTGGTGTCCCTGCAGACCGCGAGCGAGTTCATGAAGCCCGAGGGCCACTACGGCTCGATCGCCGCCGGCGACGTCACGGGCGCTGAAACCGTCGTGGTGCACAACGTGCCGGCCGGCGAGTACGCGGTGATGGTGCTGCACGACGCCGACAGCGACATGCAGATGGCCCGCGAGACCGACGGCAGGCCGAAGGAAGGCTGGGGCATGAGCGGCCAGTGGACGCGCAGCCGCCGCCCGACCTTCACCGAGGTGAAGATCACCGTGCCCGACGCCGGGACCGCCGTGACCGTGCCGATGGTCTATCCCTGACGCACGAAAAACCCCGCCGGCGCTTCCACCGGCGGGGCTGATCAGGTTGGGGACATGCACTTCAGTGCATGTCCCCGATTCCGCTAGCGGATGCCGGCGACTTCCAGCGAACGGTCGCGCTCGTTCTTCTGCTGCATCTTCAGATCGCCGTACTTGCCGAATTCATCGCGGGCGATGGTGCGGCAGTGGACTTCGTCCGGGCCGTCGGCGAGGCGCAGGGTGCGCTGACCGGCGTACATCTTGGCCAGACCGAAGTCGGTGGTCACGCCGGCGCCGCCGTGGGCCTGGATGGCGTCGTCGATGATCTTCAGGGCGATGCGGGGCGCCGCCACCTTGATCATGGCGATCTCCAGACGGGCCGACTTGTTGCCGGCCTTGTCCATCATGTCGGCCGCCTTGAGGCAGAGCAGACGGCACATCTCGATGTCGATGCGGGCCTCGGCGACGCGCTGTTCCCAGACCGAGTGGTCGCTGAGGTACTTGCCGAACGCCTTGCGGCTCATCAGGCGCTTGCACATCTTTTCCAGCGCGATTTCCGCCGTGCCGATGGTGCGCATGCAGTGGTGGATGCGGCCCGGGCCGAGGCGGCCCTGGGCGATCTCGAAGCCGCGGCCTTCGCCGAGCAGCAGGGCGTCCTCGACCGGCACGCGGACGTTCTTCAGCAGAACCTCGGCGTGGCCGTGCGGGGCGTCGTCATAGCCGAACACCGGCAGCATGCGGACGATCTCGATGCCCGGCGCGTCGAGCGGAACCAGGACCTGGGACTGCTGCTGGTGGCGGCTGGCGTTGGTCGGATCGGTCTTGCCCATGACGATGGCCACCTTGCAGCGGGGATCGCCCACGCCCGAGGACCACCACTTGCGGCCGTTGATGACGTAGTGATCGCCGTCGCGGCGGATGTCGGTCTCGATGTTGGTCGCGTCGGAGCTGGCGACGTCCGGCTCGGTCATCAGGAAGGCCGAGCGGATCTGGCCGTTCATCAGCGGGCGCAGCCACTTTTCCTTCTGCTCCAGCGTGCCGTAACGCATGAGCACTTCCATGTTGCCGGTGTCCGGCGCCGAGCAGTTGAACACCTCGGAGGCGAAGCCGATCTTGCCGAGCTGTTCGGCGATCAGGCTGTATTCGAGGTTGGTCAGCTGGATGCCTTCGAACTGGAAGGTGTCATCCACATGCGTCTGGCCGCTGTGCGGCGGCATGAAGAAGTTCCACAGGCCGGCGGCCTTGGCCTTTTCCTTCAGCTCCTCGACGACCTGGACGACCTTCCAGCGCGCGTCGCCGATGACGTTCATTTCCTCATTGTAGCGCGGCACGGCCGGCTCAATGTGCTCGTCCATGAACGCGACCACGCGGTCGAGAAACTGGCGCTGCTTGGGGGAGATATCGAAGTCCATGGATCGGCCCTGCCCTATTCAAACGGTTGTTTGAAGGCAAGTTACCACCGCGTTGACGCAAGGGGCAAGCTTCAAACCGATCCACTCAAGGCCGCCTGGAAAAATCAGGGTTCTTCTGTCGCCGCCGCCCTGTCCGCCGCGTCATAGCGGTAGTCGAGCAGGTCCCCCGGCGCGCACTCCAGCACCGCGCAGAGTTTGGACAGGGTATCGAACCGCATGCCGCGCACCTTGCCGGTGCGCAGCAGCGACAGCTGGGTCTCCGACAGGCCGATGCGCTGGGCCAGGTCGCGCGCCTTCATCTTGCGGCGGGCCAGCATGATGTCGAGGGTGACGATGACCGGCACTCAGATAATCTCGCTAAGTTCGGTCTGCAGCCGCCCGGCCTGGGCCATCATCTTGCCGAGGATCAGGATCGCCCCGCCGATCACGGCGATGACCCAGGTCTCCATCTCCAGCCGGATGCCGCCGAAGCCATACTCGCCGTCGAGCCAGCTCTTGATCCACGGCACGATCAGCGCACTCGCCGCGGCGCCCCACAGCAGGGACGAGCCGACTTCGGCCAGCCCTTCGGAATTGGCTTTCGAGAACAGGTCGCCGCGGGCCACCCGGCCAAAGATCTTCGCCGCCGCGAACAGGCCGCCGAGATAGATCAGCGCCGGCAGGACATCGACCAGCCGATACAGCACCGGCTGGATGACCTCTCTCAGACCGGTCGTGTCGCCGACGCGAATGGCGACGGCGATCGGTCCGATCAGGGTCAACAGCTTCAGGAACACGAGGAACTGCACCGACAGGGTCACAACCGCGACCCAGGCGAGGACTTCAAAGGTTTTGGCCTGATCGGCCAGCTTGGCATTGGACATGACATTTCCCCCTAGATGATCTGGTCGAGTTCGGACCGCAGCGCGGTCGCCCGGGTGTGAACGAAGCCCAGCATCTGGATCAGGCCCCCGATCACCGCGAGCAGCATGTCCGTCGGCTGGGTGCGGAACCGCAGCGCCCCCAGATCGAGCCAGTCGACGACGGCCGGAGTCACCACCATGGCGACGAGCGCGCCCGTCGACAGCCAGCCCCCGACCGCGCCCAGCGTCGCGCTGTTGCGGGCGCTGAAGATTTCGCCCGTGGCGATCCGGCCGAAGATGCCGCCCGCCGCCAGGACCGCGCCGGCATAGCAGAAGCCGGGCAGCGCCAGGGCCAGCCCCTTGAGGAAGCCATCGGTCTCCACCGGGGTAAGACCGCTTCCAAACAGGGCGAACAGGAAGGGGATCACCTCGCCGGTGCGCAGATAGTTCAGGACGGTCGCCGCCACGATCAGGGTCGTGGCCGCCTGCAGGAAGGTGGCCTGGCGGCGAAGAGACTTGTCGGAGATGTCGTACGGCATGATGGCCGCTCCAAGTGGCGTGTTGTTATTTTTATATAAGACATAAATTTTCCAAGGCGCCACATTAATTCTTCGTAGGCTGTTTCCAAGCGACCCGGGCTTGGGCAAGCTGGCGCCCATGAACCTCAAGGGCAAACTCCTCAAGGGCCGCTACGTGCGGCTGGAACCGATCACCGCGGACCTGCGCGACGAGCTGCGCGGGGCTATCGACTGCGACCCCGAGTCCTGGGAGATCATGTCGGTCAACGGCTGCGGCGAGGGCTTCAGCGACTGGTGGGGCGCGCTGCAGGGCGAGACCGAACGCGGCGAGCGGATCGGCTACGCCATCCGCCGGCTGTCCGACAAACGCATCGTCGGCACCTCGAGCTTCCTGAACATCCGGCGGATCCACAAGGGCGTCGAGATCGGCGCCACCTTCCTGCATCCCGACGTGCGGTCGGGGCCGGTCAATCCGGAATCCAAGCGGCTGATGCTGGCGCAGGCGTTCGACGCCGGGGCGATCCGCGTGGAGTTCATGATCGACGAACGCAACGCCCGCAGCGAGGCGGCCGTGCGAAAGCTCGGCGCGACCAAGGAAGGCACGCTGCGCAATCACAAGATCACCTGGACCGGCCACGTCCGCGACACCGCCGTGCTGTCGATCTGCGACTTCGACTGGCAGGGGGTGAAGGAGCGGCTCGACTTCCGGCTGAAGGAAACCTTCGCCTAGGGGACGCCCTCCCCGGTCTGCGTGCGGCAGGGTGACGCAACCGGCCCTTGTGCGTCACCGTGACACGCGCGCGCAGCCAACCTTGGTAATCTCCAGGCGGGCAGGGTGTGGTCATGACCGCACTCGCCTGCCTGCGCATCCTCAATGATCCCGACCGCATCGTCGCCGGCGTGGAAACCCCGACTCCGGCGGTGCGCAGGGTGGTCTCCGCCTGGCTGGTCGGACGCTGGCTGAGGCCGAACCGCTTCGGCGAGGTGGCGCCGGGCGTCTTCGTGCTGGCTGAACCCGGCGTCGACAGGCTGGGGGTCACGCCCCTGGTCTCCCTGGCCCGGGAACTGCGACACGCCCCCGTCAGCCTGGCGGCCCTGCAGGGCGACCAGGCCGGCGTGACGCGGTTCGCGGCGCTGCATTCGGCGGACCTTCGGGCGGTTCTGGGCGGGCTGATGGTGGTCGACGGCATGACAGGTCTGGTCAGCGCCGTCACGCCGACGGGGGTTCACCGCATCGTTGCGCTGACGGACCACCGGCCCCTGCGGCTGATCATGGACGGCGCGCCGCTAATCGCGGCCACGCGGACGGTGCAGCTGGCCATGGCCGGCTGAGATCCAGCGGTCACTTCCCGCGGCGGGCCCGGAAGAAGCCGCGCAACAGGTCGGCGCTCTCGTCCGCCAGCACCCCGCCCGTAACGTCCGGCCGCCAGTGGCAGGTCGGCTGCTCGAAGAAGCGCGGCCCGTGCAGCACGGCCCCGCCCTTGGGGTCGTCCGCGCCAAACACCACCCGCCCGATGCGCGCGTGGCTGATGGCCCCGGCGCACATGGCGCAGGGCTCCAGCGTCACCACCAGGGTCAGGCCGGTCAGGCGGTAGTTGCCGAGCGTCGCCGCCGCCAGCCGCATCGCCGCGATCTCGGCATGGGCGGTGGGATCATGGGCGCCGATCGGACCGTTGCCCGCCCTGGCGATGACCGCGCCGGTCGCCGGATCGAGGACTGCCGCGCCGACCGGCGTCTCGCCGCGCGCGGCGGCGCCCCGGGCCTCGTCCAGGGCGATCCGCATCGCGTCGATATCGCTGAGGGCGCTCACGTGGCGGGAACCGTCAATCCGTGCTTTAAAGGGGCCGGTATCGCCGGGAGGCGACACAGCCTTCTAATGGAGCCGGTCCCATGACTGCAGAAGATTCTTCCCAACACAACGATCGCGTCGCCAAGGTCCTGGCCCGGGCCGGGGTCGCCTCGCGCCGCGAGGTCGAGCGGCTGATCGGCGAAGGCCGGGTGGCGATCAACGGCGAGACCCTGACCACGCCGGGCGTGAAGGTCGAGCCGGGCGACATCGTCACCGTCGACGGCGAGGTGGTCGGCGGGGCCGAACCCACGCGCCTGTTCCGCTATCACAAGCCGGTCGGGCTGCTGACCAGCCACAACGACCCGGCGGGTCGCCCGACCGTGTTCGAGACCCTGCCCGACGGCCTGCCGCGGGTCATCTCCATCGGCCGTCTGGACATCAACTCCGAAGGCCTGCTGCTGCTGACCAACGACGGCGCCCTGTCGCGGGCGCTGGAGCTGCCGTCGAGCGGCTGGGTTCGCCGCTACCGCGCCCGGGCGTTCGGCTACACGACCCAGGAAAAGCTCGACCGGCTGAAGGACGGCATCACCGTCGAGGGCGTGACCTACGGCGCCATCGACGCCCATCTCGACAAGGCCACCGGCGACCGCGACGGCGCGCGCAACGTCTGGATCACGGTCACGCTGACCGAGGGCAAGAACCGCGAAGTGCGCCGTGTGCTGGAAGCCATCGGGCTGAAGGTCAACCGGCTGCTGCGTCTGAGCTACGGGCCGTTCTCGCTGGGCACGCTGGCGGCCGGCGAGGTCGAGGAGGTCGGCCCCCGCGTGATCCGCGAACTGCTCGTCGATTTCCTGCCCGCGGCCAACATGCCGACCGGCAACGCCGTGCAGTTCAAGCCGGCCCTGTCGGCCGGCCGTCGCAGCGGCGCCGAGGACGGCGTCGGCGGCGCGGCTCCGGCCGCCAAGCCGCACCGCAACGTGCTGCGCCCCGGCCAGGAGTCCGGCGAGGCGCGCGGCGAGCGTCAGGTCAAGAAGCCCGGCTGGGCCAAGGCCAAGCCGAAGAAGCCCGGCGGCCTGCGCACCCCGAAGAAGCCCGCGCCGGCCGGCAAGGCGAAGGCCCACTGGTCGGAGACGCCGAAGGGCGCGCGGCCGACGGGGGCGGCGAGGCCTGAACGGGCGGGGCGGCCTGAGGGGCCGGCCAGACCCGAGCGCGCCGCGAGGCCCGAGGGCCCCGCAAAACCCCGGACATTCGTGAAGCCCACTGGCGCGCCGAAGCCGGCGGGGCCCCGTGGCCCGCGTCCTACCGGAGGGCCGAAGGGGCCTCGCGCGGGCGGCCCGGGCAAGCGGAAGTAAGGCCCCTCTCCCGCAAGGGGAGAAGGATCCTATTTCGCCCGTTCCTGCTCGGTCCGCTCCGCTTCCAGCCGCAGGGCCAGGGTCCGTGTGCGGCGGATCAGGGTCCAGACCGTGCCCAGCGCGATGACGACCAGGCCGATCATCAGCACCTGCCCCTGCCCCTGCCACAGCGGTTCGACCGCAGAGACCAGGCAGGTGACCGTCAGGGCGAACATGCGGTGCGGCTTGGCCATCGGGCCGGCGAAGTCGGCGGGGAAGCCGAGGCCCCGGCCAAGCTCGCGCACATAGGCCGTCAGCACCGCCAGCAGGGCCGCCGTCCAGCCCAGCCAGGAGCCGGCGGTCATGCCCAGGCCCCAGGCCGCGTAGCCCGCGCCGACGAGAAACAGGGCGTCGGCGATGCGGTCGGGCAGCTCGTTCCAGATCGGCCCGGCGCTGGAGCCCAGGCCATGCTCCACCGCCACCATGCCGTCGAGCATGTTGGCCAGCAGCCGCAACTGCACGCAGACCGCCGCCCCGATCAGCAGCGCGGCGCGCAGCCCGCCCCTCTCCTCCAGCCCGCTGATCAGCAGCAGGCCGGCGCCGATGACCGCGAAGACGATCGAGAACAGCGAGATGATGTCCGGGCTGATCCTCGCCTTGCCGAGGCTGGCCGCCAGCGCGCCGGCCCAGGCCTTCGAGCGGGTCTTCAATGGCCGACGGTTCTCGGGGGTCTCGGTCATGCGGCGCTCCGGCGGGCCCGGACGAGGCCTGCGTTGTAGACAATGGCGTAGAGGGTCGAGAGGCTCCACGGGAAGGCGATGGTGGCGACCAGCTCGGGCGTGCCGATCAGCCGGTGAACCAGCACCAGCAGGGCGAGAATCGAGCCGGCCGTCACGGCCGGCGGAACGACGAAGGCCAGCGGTCCGGCGATCTTGCCGTCCAGCGCCTCGAGCGTCTTCTTCAGCGCGCCGGTCAGGGCGCCCGACAGGATCCCCTGCGCCAGGGCGGGCAGCCAGGCGGCCGCCAGCCCGTGGCTGCGATTGGCGAACAACGCCCAGCCGCCCATCAGCAGGAAGCCGAAGGCGACATGAACCAGGCTCGATTTCATCAACCTCTGCATGCACGGAGCCTTGACCGGATCGCCGCGCGCGGCAAGGTCCCTCCCATAGTGCGTGGTTCGAGACGCTCGGCCGGGGCCTCGCTCCTCACCATGACGAACAGAGGTGCGGCCCACCCCTCTTCGTCATCCTGAGGAGCCCTCGAAGAGGGCGTCTCGAAGGACGCAGG
>CANJYY010000077.1 GCA_947479185.1 Caulobacteraceae bacterium | reverse complement strand
CGTCGACGTAGCTTTCGTTGAGATAGACCTCGGCCTCCTGCGGCGACAGCGCGGGGGCGTAGCCGAAGCCCTGGCCGTAGTCGCAGCCCAGTTCCATCAGCTGGCCGGCCATGATCGAGTTCTCGACGCCTTCGGCGACGACCTCGAGGTCGAGGTCCTGGCCCAGCTTGATCACCGAGCGGACGATCTTGGCCGAGCCCTCGTTGGCCCCCATGGTGCGCACGAAATAGCGGTCGATCTTCAGGGTGTCGAACGGCAGGCGCGTCAGATAGCTCAGCGACGAGAAGCCCGTGCCGAAGTCGTCCAGCGCCAGGCCCGCGCCGCCGGCCCGCAGGGCGCGCAGGATCTTCGCCGCGCCGTCCGGGTCGCGCATGATGTCGCTCTCGGTGATTTCCAGCTTCAGCGAGCCGGCGGGCAGGCGATGCTTGGTGATCAGGCCGGTCACGTCGTCGATCAGCCCGGGCCGGTCGATCTCGCCGGTCGACAGGTTGACGCTGACGGTCAGGTTGCCGGCGGCCGGGTGGCTCTGGCGCCAGGCGGCCAGTTGCCGGGCCGAGGTCTTGAGCATGTGCGCGCCCAGCTCGACCATCATGCCGAGCTCCTCGACCAGCGGCAGGAAATCGTCCGGCGGGATCAGGCCGCGGCGCGGGTGACGCCAGCGGCACAGGGCCTCGAAGCCCGACAGGGCGCCGTCCGAAAGCCGCACGACCGGCTGGTAGTAGGGCACGACCTCGCCGCGGGCGATAGCCCCGCGCAGGTCGGATTCGAGGGCCAGCTGCGACAGTCCGTCGCTTTCCATGGAGCGGCCGTAGGCGGCCCCGCCGCCGCGACCGGCGCTCTTGGCCGCTTCCACCGCCAGCTCGGCGCGGCGAAGCAGTTCCGACGCCTCCGGCGCGTCCTCGCCGCCCTCGGCCTCGACCGCGCCGATGGCCAGGGTCGGCAGGATGTCGAAGCCGGCGATGCGCAGCGGCTGCTCCAGCGCCTTGCGCAGGCGCTCGACCGGGTCGCGGTCGCCGGAGGTCATGATGGCGAATTCGTCCTCGCCGACGCGGGCCATGATCGCTTCGGCGCCGAACGCGGCGGCCAGGCGCGAGCCCAGCGCGGCCAGCACCAGGTCGGCGCGGTCGTGGCCGAGCGCCTCGTTCAGCCGGCGCAGGCGATCAAGGTCGGCCACCACCAGGGTCTGGCGACAGGGCTGGGTCAGCCGCTCACGGCAGCGGGCGACGAAGCTGCGGCGGTCGAGCAGTCCGGTAAGGGTGTCGAATTCGGAGGCGGCGAAACGGGTCTCCGGCGCCACGACGCCCGAGGCGCGGACGCCTTCCTCGAGCCAGACGCCGCGCCACAGGCAGGTCTCTCCGCCGCGCATGCGGATGCGCAGGGTGATCTCCGAGCCGGGCGACTGGACGCGCAGCAGGTCCTCGGCGCCGGCGCGATCCTGCGGCACGGCCAGGGCGCGGAAGGCGGCGGACGAGCATTCGGGGGCCAGCGGACCCAGGCCGAGCTGGCGCGCGGCGCCATAGACGCGGAAGCGGTCTTCTTCGGGTTCCCAGACCCACAGAGCCACATGGGCGCCGCCGAGCGCCTCCAGCGTGGCCGCGGCGTCCCACACACGTCGATCCTGAGCCTGCAGCCTCATGACCGGTTCACGCCGGCTTCTCCTTACGGACGGCTGTACGCGCCTTCGCGTGAGACCAGTCCGAACAGGCGATGATCTCGCCAATCGCCGTTAATTTTCAGATAAGCCTTGGCGTAGCCCTCCTCCGTGAAACCCGCTTTCAGCAGCAGGGCGGCCGAGGCGTCGTTGGTCGGCAGGCAGGCGGCTTCCAGCCGGTGCAGGGCCAGCGGCCCAAAGGCGAAGCGGATTACCGCGCGCAGGGCGGCCAGGGTGTGACCTTGTCGCGCATGGGGCTGGCCGGACCAGTAGCCGACCGTGCCGGTCTGGGCGACGCCGCGCCGCACGTTGTTCAGGGTGATCCCGCCGACCAGGGCGTCGTCGCCCTCCCGGAAGACGAAGAAGGCGTACATCTGGTCCATGTCCCGCCCGTTGCGCCAGGCCGACAGCCGCCGCGCATAGGCGGCCGGGCTCAGCTCGTCCGGCGACCAGACCGGCTCCCACGGCTGCAGGAACGGCCGCGACGTCTGCCGCAGCGCCTGCCACTCCGGATAGTCCCGCTTGCGCGGCGGACGCAGCACCACGCCTTCCCCCTGCAGGCTGGGGCCGTTCTCCGGCGAGATCCATTCGAGCAACGACATGGGGGGAAGGGTCGCGCGCATTGCTTAAGGGAGCAAGAGTCCTCTCCCTGCGGGAAAAATCGTGGACCAATGTCGACTTGCGGAAGGCTCGTTCGTCGTTTCGATCAGAGGTCGGAAGAGCCGGCCCGGACAGGGAGACAGGCAATGCGGGTCATGGTGTTCTCGAAGGCCGCCAAAGACGTCGACATGAACGCAGAGCCCTCGGCCGAGATGCTGGAGGCGTTCGCGGCGATGGACCGGTTTACCGAGGAGCTCGCAGCGCCCCGCGACGATGAGCGTGGCGAGCTCGGCGTGGCCTAGCCGAACGCCGCCCGCTCGAACGCCTCCGGCGCCGCCTGCGCCGCCTTGGACCCCAGCACCGAGACCACGCACCGCCTGTCCGCCACCAGCCGCTCGCCCAGCCGCGCGAAGTCGGCGGGGGTCACCTTGTCGATGGCCTCGGCGATGGCGTCCGGGGCGTAGAGGTGGCCGAACATCAGCGTCTGGCCGGCGGCCTGTTCGGCGCGGTTCAGCGGCTGCTCGCGGCCCATGAACAGGCTACCCTTCAGCTGCGCCTTGGCGCGGGCCAGTTCAGTCTCCGAAACGGACGCGGCCAGCGCCAGGGTCTCCGCGGCGGTGATCTTCGCCAGTTCGACGGCGTTGGCCGCCGCGCAGCCGGCGTAGACGCCCAGCATGCCGACATCGGCATAGGTGTCGGCGTAGGAATCGATGGCGTAGGCCAGGCCGCGCTTCTCGCGCGCTTCCTGGAACAGCCGCGAGGACATGCCGCCGCCCAGCGCCTCGGCGAACAGCCGCAGCACGAAATAGTCGTCGTCCATCGCCCCGACGGCCGGCAGCATCATCACCACATGCGCCTGCTCCAGCTTGCGCAGCTTGGCCGCCACGCCGCCGGTAAAGGTCGGGGCCGGCGGCAGGGCCGCGCCGGAGACTGCTGGCAGATGGCCGAACGACTCCTCGGCCAGTTTCAGCAGGTCGTCCTCATCGACCGCGCCGGCGGCGCTGACCACCAGCCGGTCGGTGGCGTAGAGGGCCGCCCGCCAGTCGGACAGGGCCTGTGGCGTCGCGCTCTTCAGCGACTTGACGGTGCCGAGGATCGGCCGGCCGAGCGGCTGGCCGGCGAAGGCCTGTTCCTGGGCCAGTTCGAACACCAGGTCGTCGGGCGTGTCGGCCGCCTCGGCGATCTCCTGGCCGACGACCTGCTTCTCGCGAACCAGATCGCCGGCGTCCATCGTCGGGCGCAGCACCAGGTCGGCGGTGATGCGCATGGCCAGCGGCAGGCCGCCCGCGAGGCTGCGGGTCTGGAAGCTGGTGCGCTCATAGCCGGTGGCGGCGTTCAGATGACCGCCGGCCGCCTCGATGTCCTCGACGATGGCGCGGGCCGTGCGGCCGCCGGCGCCCTTGAACACCATGTGCTCGAGCAGGTGCGACCAGCCGCTGCGGGATTCGTCCTCGTAGCGGGCGCCGCGTCCGGCGACGACGGTCAGGGCCAGGGTCTGCAGGCCGGGCATGGGGTCGAACACCACCCGCACGCCGTTGGACAGGGTGTGGAGGCGTCCCGTCACTTGGCGGCGAAGGCGCGAACGTAGGCCTTGATGGCCTCGGCGTCGGCGGGCAGGCGGTCGTAGCGTTCCGGCTGGCTGTTCAGGCCGCTGGCGGCGGCCGGCACGTCTGGCGTGACGCCGGTGGCGGCGCTGACGGCCTCGGGGAACTTGGCCGGATGCGCGGTCGCCAGGATGGCCATCGGCGTCGCCGGATCGGGCAGGCTGGCGCGGCGCGCGGCGGCCATGGCCACGGCGGTGTGCGGGTCGAGCAGTTCGCCGGTCTCGTTCAGGGTCGACAGCATGCTGCGGGCGGTGTCGTCCTCGGTCACCGAGGCGCCGGAGAAGGTCTCGCGCATGGCGGCCAGCGCCTGGGGCGGCAGGTCGATGACGCCGGTCTCGTTGAACGCCCGGAAGGCGCGGCCGGTCTCGACGCCGTCGCGGCGGACGCTCTCGAAGTACAGCCGCTCGAAGTTGGACGCGACCTGGATGTCCATGGCCGGCGACTGGGTCGGGGCGACCACGCCACGGGCGTAGCGGCCGGTCTCGAAGGCGCGGGCGACGATGTCGTTGCTGTTCGTAGCCACCAGGATGTGGGCGATCGGCAGGCCCATGCGCTGGGCGACCCAGCCGGCGAAGGCGTCGCCGAAGTTGCCGGTCGGCACGGCGAAGGCCACCGGACGGTGCGGCGCGCCCAGCGCCACGGCGGCGGTGAAGTAGTAGACGGCCTGGGCGGCGATGCGGGCGAAGTTGATCGAGTTGACGCCCGACAGGTCCACGGCGTTGCGGAACTGGTCGTCGCCGAACATCGCCTTCACGATGGCCTGGCAGTCGTCGAACGTGCCCTCGACCGAGACGCAGGCGACATTGGCGTCGCCGGCGGTGGTCATGAAGCGGCGCTGGACCTCGCTGATCCGGCCCTCGGGGAACAGGGCGACGATGCGGGCGTGGGCCCGGCCGCGGAAGGCCTCGACGGCCGCGCCGCCGGTGTCGCCCGAGGTGGCGCAGACCACGGTCATGGTCCGGCCGTGGCGGGCCAGGGCATAGTCGTACAGCCGCCCCAGCAGCTGCATCGCCACGTCCTTGAAGGCCAGCGACGGCCCGTGGAACAGCTCGACCAGGAACAGGCCCGGCGTCAGCTGCTTGACCGGGCAGGTCGCTGCGTGGGTGAAGGTCGAATAGGCCTCCTCACACATGTCCTCCAGCGCGTCGCGGGGGATGTCGTGACCGGTGAACCGGCTGAGGATCTCGGCGGCGACGCGGTGATAGGGCTGGCCGGCCAGGGCCGCGATCTCGTCGGCCGTCATCTCCGGCCAGACTTCCGGCACATAGAGGCCGCCGTCGGGCGCCAGGCCCGACAGGACCGCTTCGAGGAAACCGACGGCCGGCGCTTCGGGGCCGGACCCCGTCCGTGTGGAGACGTACTTCATGCAACCTTGGTCCTGCGCCTGACGAGGGCCGCATAGACGGCGACCAACGCCCCCGCAAGGCCGAACCAGGTCAGGGCGTACTCGAGGTGGCGGTTGGGAATGTCGGGCGGCAACGGCGTGGGGACGAGCGCGGCCCACTCCGGATTGCTCGAGGTCTCGGCCAGGATCATCACGTCCGGATGGCGCCGGGCGCCGAGCGCCAGGGCCATCTGGTCGATGTCGCGGACATAGAACAGGTTGTGCTGCGTCGGCGGGGTGAAGGCGCCGGGCTGTTCGCCCTCGCGCAGCACGCCGGTCAGATGGACCACGGTGGCCGAGGGGGTCACGGCCGGCCGCGCCGAGACCGTGTCGGCGACGAAGCCGCGGTCGACCATGATGTCGGTGCGCGCGCCGACCGGGCTGCACAGCGACACCAGCCTGTGGCCGGCCACGCCGTCGGTGTTGATCGCGTACAGCTCGATGAACGGCGCGCTGGCCAGACCCGGACAGTCCAGCGTAACGCGCCGGAAGCGGTAGGCCGGGGTCAGCGGCACCTGGGTGATCGGCCTGGGCGGCTGGGTCTGGGCCGAGGCGATGCTGGCCAGCACCCCGGACTTCCACGCCATCCGCTTGAGCTGCCAGACGCCGAGGCCGCAGAGGATCGCCAGCGAGATGGCCGTGGCGATGGTCAGTCCGATCGGGAAGCGCCTAGTTGTCATCCCGGCCGGCCTCCCGGGCCTTGTTGGTGAACTGGGCGGCGATCAGCAGACCCTTGAACGGCCGCAGCAGCGCCCCGCAGACCAGCACGGTCAGCGGCAGCCAGATGATGAGCTGCAGCCAGATCGGCGGACTGTAGGCGATTTCGGTGAACACCGCGCCGAAGGCGACGATGAAGCCGCCGATCAGAATCACGAAGACGGCCGGACCGTCTCCGGTATCGGCCGTCTTCAGATCGAAGCCACAGACTTCGCAGGTCGGGGCGATCTTGAGGAAGCCCTCGAACAGATGACCTTGGCCGCAGTTGGGGCAGCGACCCGCCGCCCCAGCCGCGTAAGGATTGACCACGTCAGGCCGTCCCGAAGATCACGTAGATGAAGGCGAACAGGAACAGCCAGACCACATCGACGAAGTGCCAGTACCAGGCCGCCGCCTCGAAACCGAAATGCTGCTTGGCGGTGAAGCCGCCGCCCAGCAGACGGAAGAAGCAGACCGCCAGGAAGATGGTGCCGATCAGCACGTGGAAGCCGTGGAAGCCGGTGGCCATGAAGAAGGACGAGCCGTACAGGCCGGCGTTGGCCGCTTCCTCGGAATAGAACAGCTTCTCATGCAGGATGTGGCTGTACTCGAACGCCTGGATCGAGGTGAACAGCACGCCCAGCACGAGGGTCAGGAACAGGCCGATCTTGGCGGCCTTGCGGTCGCCGGCCTGCAGGGCATGGTGCGCCCAGGTGACCGTGGTGCCCGACAGCAGCAGGGTCAGGGTGTTGACCAGCGGCAGGTGGAAGGCGGGGACCAGTTCGACGCCCTTGGGCGGCCAGGTCTTCCAGGCTTCGGCCACGCCCTCGAAGTTGCCGATTTCCGGCGTCAGGGTGCGGTTGCCCTGGAACAGGACCATCTCGAAGAAAATCCAGAACCAGGCGACGAAGAACATCACTTCGGAGGCGATGAACAGGATCATGCCGTAGCGCAGGCCGATCGACACCACCGGGGTGTGATCGCCGGCGTTGGCTTCCTTGGTGACGTCGATCCACCAGCCGGCCATCGTGAACAGAACGCCGGCCAGACCGGCGAGGGCCACCCAGGAGGTGCCCTTGTCGATGCCGAACAGGCCCTTCATCCAGATGACCATGCCGATCATCATCACCATCGCGGCGAAGGAGCCGACGAACGGCCAGGGACTGGGATTGACCAGATGGTAGTCGTGCTTGACGGCGCCGTGGGCCATGATCGTGCCTGAACCTCTTGTTCCCCCGGAACGGCGAACCGTTCCAACTTTCAGGGTGCTATAGCCTCGCCCCGGCGTTTCCGCCAAGAGCCGCTTGGGTTTTCTTCTCCACGGAGGGGAAGAAGGTGTACGAAAGTGTGACTTCCTGGGCGCCGCGGCTGTCGAAATCCTCGGCGAACTTGGGATCGACGAAGTAGACCACCGGGAACTCGACCGTCGCGCCGGGCGCGATTGTCTGGTCGCTGAAGCAGAAACACTCGAGCTTCTGGAAGTAGGGGCCCGCTGATTCGGGGATCACGTTGTAGCTGGCGCGACCGGTCAGCGGCGTCGTGCCGTTGTTGGTCACCTTGTAGAAGGCCAGTCCCGTGTCGCCGATCTTGAGCTCCTGGCTCACCTGGTTGGGGGTGAAGGTCCAGGGCAGTTCGCGGACGTTGGCGTCGAAGCGGATCGTCAGCTTGCGGTCCAGCACCCGGTCGGGAGCCTTCTCGGCCCTGCGCACGGTGCCGTCGAAGCCGGTCAGATTGCAGAAGGCGCGGTACAGCGGCACCGAGGCGTAGGCCGCGCCGACCATGCCGGCGAAGATCAGGCCGCAGATCAGGCCCAGACGCGCGTTGCGTCCGAGCGCCGCCTTGCCGGGGTCAGAAGTGGGGCTGCGCATTGGCTCCCATCCGGATCACGGTGACGAGGAACACGATCACCACGAAGGCCACCAGGCCCAGGCCGAGGGCGACGTTGCGACCGGCGCGCGCCTTGCGGAACGCCTCCACGTCATAGGTCGGCCGTTCAATAGGTTCAGGCATCATTGGAGCAGCTCCAGCGGCGCGAGGCCCAGCAGATGCTCGCCCAGCAGGGCGGCGAACAGCAGGGTCAGATACAGGATCGAGAAGGCGAACAGGTTGCGCGCGTCCTTCGCCCCGGCGCGGACGGCGTACAGCCGGTCCTCGCCCTCCAGGCGCTCATCGGGCGCATCGCCGGCCTTCGAGCGGAACACCCGCCAGGCCAGCAGCAGGAACACCAGCCCGCCCAGGGCCGCGACGGCCAGGTAGGCGGGGCCGCCCAGGCCGGTGAAGGCCGGGATCAGGCAGATCGGCGCGAACAGCAGCGAATAGATGAAGATCTGCCGGCGGGTCGAGGCGGCGCCCTTGGCCACGGGCATCATCGGCACGCCGACCTTGGCGTAGTCCTCGGAGGTGTAGAGCGAGAGCGCCCAGGCGTGCGGCGGCGTCCACATGAAGATGATCAGCACCATCAACCAGGCGTTCAGCGGCGCCGAGCCGGTCGCCGCGGCCCAGCCGATGGCCGGAGGCAGGGCGCCGGCGAGGCCGCCGATGACGATGTTCTGCGGCGTCCAGCGCTTGAGCCACATCGTGTAGACCACGACGTAGAAGAAGATGGTGAAGGCCAGCATGCCGGCGGCCAGCCAGTTGGTGGTCATGCCCAGCAGCATGATCGAGAACAGCGACAGCACCACGCCCATGGTGGCGGCCTCGACGCCCATCACCTTGCCCATCGGCACGGGGCGGCCGCGGGTGCGGCGCATGCGGCCGTCGATGTCGGCGTCGAACCACATGTTCAGCGCGCCAGAGGCCCCGGCCCCGACGGCGATGCAGAGAATGGCGACGGCGGCCAGCAGGGGATTGGTCTTCACCCCGGCGCAGACGAATCCGGTCAGGGCGGTGAAAACCACCAGCGACATCACCCGCGGCTTGAGCAGCTGCAGGTAGTCCGACCACAGCGCCGGAACTGTGGCGCGCGTGTTGAGGGTGGCTGGCTGGGTCATGGGTGATGGCTTCATAAGCGAAGGGCGCGTCCGGGTCCAACCCTGACGCGCCCCCGATTGTGCTTCCGATGGTCGCGGACCTAGTGGTGGTCGTCCGTGATAACCGGCGGTTCGTTGAACTGGTGGAACGGCGGCGGCGAGGACAGGGTCCACTCCAGCGTCGTGGCGCCTTCGCCCCAGGGGTTGGCTTCCGCCGGACGGCGACGGATGGCGGCTTCGATCAGGATGATCAGGAAGACGCCAACGCCGGCGGCGGTGATCAGGTAGCCGAACGAGGAGACCTGGTTCCAGAGCGTGAAGGCGTCGGGATAGTCGACGTAGCGCCGGGGCATGCCCTGGAGGCCGAGGAAGTGCTGCGGGAAGAACACCAGGTTCACGCCCACGAACATGATCCAGAACTG
>CANJYY010000076.1 GCA_947479185.1 Caulobacteraceae bacterium | reverse complement strand
GAGCCGGGCGAGCGCTGCGCCTCGACCAGCAACCGCAACTTCGAGGGCCGGCAGGGCCGCGGCGGCCGCACCCACCTGATGAGCCCGGCCATGGCGGCCGCGGCGGCGATCGCCGGCCATATCGTCGATGTGAGGGATTTCCTGTGACCATCACCGCCCTCGATCACATCGCGCTGGTCGTCAGCGACCTGGCCGCCGCCGAGGCCGGCTATGAGCGGCTGCTCGGCCGCAAGGCCAACTGGCGCGGATCGATGCACGGCGCCAGCCATGTCTGGTTCCAGCTGGGCAACATGGCGCTCGACGTGATCGCCCCGACCGGCGAGGGCGTGGTCGGCGACACCATCCGCGCGCGCATCGCCAGCCATGGCGAGGGCATCTGGGGTCTGGGCTTCTCGGTTCCCGACATGGCCGCCGCGCAGAAGCGGTTCGAACGCGTCGGCGTGCCGGCCTATGACCGCGAGGAGGTCTCGACCAACCTCGAGACCGGCGCGACCCGCGAATGGGCCGTGGCCAGCCTGCGCGCGAAATCGACCCACGGGGTCAATCTGTTCCTCGTCGAGAACAGGCCCGGCGTGGCGACCTGGCCGGAGGCCGACACGGTCGGCGACGCGCCCGTCAGCGGCCTCGACCACGTGGTGGTGCGCACGCCCGACCCGGAACGCGCGGCGGCCCTCTACGGCGCGCGCCTCGGCCTCGACTTGCGGCTCGACCGCTCGAACCCCGACTGGGGCACGCGGCTGATGTTCTTCCGCCTCGGCGACCTGGTGGTCGAGATCGCCCATGACCTTAAGGCCGGCGTCTCCGATGGGCCGGACTCGTTCTGGGGCCTGACCTGGCGCGTCACCGACGTTCCCGCCGCCCAGGCCCGCCTGAAGGCCGCCGGCGCCGACGTCTCGGAGGTCCGCACCGGCCGCAAGCCCGGCACCGCCGTGTTCACCGTCAAGGACGCCCCCGGCGGCGTGCCGACCCTCGTCATCGGACCCGCAGCATGAAGCCCTTCACCCGTCTAGACGCCCGCGCCGCGCCGCTGGGCCTGGCCAACGTCGACACCGACCAGATCATCCCCAAGCAGTTCCTCAAGACCGTCGACCGCGAGGGGCTGGCCAAGGGGCTGTTCTACGACTTCCGCTTCGACGAGCAGGGCCGCGAGAAGAGCGGCTTCGTGCTCAACGATCCGGCCTACAAGGGCGCGCAGATCCTCATCGCCGGCGACAATTTTGGCTGCGGCAGTTCGCGCGAGCATGCGCCCTGGGCGCTGCAGGACTTCGGCATCCAGTGCGTCATCTCCACCAGCTTCGCCGACATCTTCCGCGGCAACTGCCTGAACAACGGCCTGCTGACCGTCGAGCTGAAGCCCGAGGAAATCCAGGCGCTGATGGAGGAGGCCAAGGGCGGCAACCACCTGTTCTCGGTCGATCTGGAGACCCAGACGGTCACCGCCCCGTCGGGCGCCAAATTCAGCTTCGCCATCGACAAGGACCGCAAGCACAAGCTGCTCCAGGGCCTCGACGCCATCGGCGAGACGCTGCAGCACGGCGTCGATATCGACGTCTATGAATCGAAGGCCGCCCTCAGCCGGCCGTGGCTCGAGCGCGCATGATCCTGATCGTCGGCGCCGTCCGGCTGCCGCCGGAGAATGTCGCCCGGGCCCGCCCGGCCATGGCGGCCATGGTCACCGCCAGCCGGGCCGAGGACGGCTGCCTCGACTACGCCTACGCCGAGGACCTGCTGGTTCCGGGCCTGATCCGGGTCAGCGAGGCCTGGCGCGACCGCGAGGCGCTGAAGGCCCACTTCCAGACCGCCCACATGGCCGCCTGGCGCGCCGTGTTTCCCGACCTGAACATCACCGACCGCAACCTGTCCCTCTTCGAGGCGGGTGAGCCCGAACCGATCTAGAGTTTCCATGTCCCAGACCCTGCTCCTCCTGCCCGGCGACGGCATCGGCCCCGAAGTGATCGGCGAGGTGCGCCGCGTGGCCGCCGCCCTGACGCCCGACCTGACGCTCGACGAGCGCGATTTCGGCGGCATCAGCTACGACCGCCACGGCGTGCCGATCACCGAGGAGGCCGTCGCCACGGCCCTGGCCAGCGACGCGGTGCTGATGGGCGCCGTGGGCGGTCCGCAGTGGGCCGGCAATCCGCGCGACAAGCGGCCGGAGATGGGCCTGCTCGGCCTGCGCAACGCCATGGACGTCTACGCCAACCTGCGCCCGGCCCTCTGTTTCGACGCCCTCGCCGACGCCTCCAGCCTCAAGCGGGAGCTGGTCGCCGGCCTCGACATCATGTTCGTCCGCGAGTTGACCGGCGGCGTCTATTTCGGCCAGCCGCGCGGCATCGAGACCCTGCCCGACGGCCAGCGACGCGGCTTCGACACCCAGGTCTACACCACCAGCGAGATCGAGCGCGTCAGCCGGGTGGCCTTCGAACTGGCCCGCGGCCGGCGCAACAAGGTCCATTCGCTTGAGAAGTCGAACGTCATGGAGTCCGGCCTGCTGTGGCGCGAGGTGGTCACCGACCTGCACAAACGCGACTACGCCGACGTCCAGCTCGAGCACATGCTGGCCGACAACGCGGCCATGCAGCTGGTCCGCCAGCCGACCCAGTTCGACGTGCTGCTGACCGACAACCTGTTCGGCGACGTGCTGTCGGACGCGGCGGCGCAGTTGACCGGGTCGCTGGGCATGCTGCCGTCGGCGGCGCTGGGCGCGGCCGGCGCGCCGGGTCTGTACGAGCCGATCCACGGCTCGGCCCCCGACATCGCCGGCCAGGGCGTGGCCAATCCGCTGGCCGCCATCCTGTCGTTCGAGATGGCCCTGCGCTGGTCGCTGAAGCGGCCCGCCGAGGCCGACCGCCTGTTCGCCGCCGTCGAAGAGGCCCTGGCCGCCGGCGCCCGCACACGCGACCTCGGCGGGACGCTGTCGACCGTCGAGATGGGCGACGCGGTGCTGAAGGCGCTCTGAACATACAGACTGTCATCCCGGCCGAAGCGTAGCGGAGAGCCGGGACCCAGATTCGGCTTCACACGCTGACGGATGAGATTTGATCTGGGTCCCGGATCGGCCTTGCAGGCCGTCCGGGATGACAGTGAGGGGTGCCGTACCTAGGTTGGGTTCATGACCACCGCCGACGCCGACTACGAGACCCGCGCCCGCAGCGAGCTGGAGGCCTGGCGGGCGGCGATGCTCGCCGAGCCGTCGAAGTTCGCCAGGGCGGCCAAGGGCCTGCAGATGCAGGTCAACCGGATGATCCCGGAGAAGATCCACGCGGCGGTCACGAAGGTCATCGAGCAGATGACCCGCGGCATCCTCGCGGGCTCGGACTTCGTCGGCGGCGCGCCGCTGGCGACCGGATCCCTGGAAGAGCGCGAGACCCGCGTGCGCCAGGCGATCAAGGGCTATCGCAATGTCGCCACCCTGGAGGGCGGGGCCACCGGGGCCGGCGGCTTCCTGCTGGCGGCGGCGGACTTTCCGGCCCTGATCGCCATCAAGATCAAGCTGCTGTTCGAGATCGCCACCCTCTACGGCCACGACACCGGCGACTGGCGCGAGCGGCTGTACATCCTGTCGATCTTCCAGCTGGCCTTCTCCGGCGCCGACCACCGCAAGGACGTCTACCGGGCGATGGTCGAGGGCCGCGCCCCGGCCTCGCCGGAGGACTTCGACTGGCGGCGGTTCCAGCAGGAGTACCGCGACTACATCGACCTGGCGAAACTGGCCCAGTTGCTGCCGGTCGTCGGCGCGCCGATCGGGGCGATCGTCAACTGGCGGCTGGTCGAACAGCTCGGTGAGACGGCGATGAACGCCTACCGGCTGCGGTGGTTCGCGGGCCGCTGATCAGGCGCCGCTTTGATGTTGATCATCGACTTGCCGGGCGGCGGCTCGCACAATGGGCCACATGACCGATCCCGCGCCGCAAGACCCCTATCCCAGGCCGCCCGCCAACCGCGGGCCCATGGCCATTGCCTTCATCGGCGCGGGCATGGCCCTGATGGTCGCGGGCCAGGTGTTCCTGGAGAACGCGCCGGTGGCCTACGCCGGCCTGGCGATCCTGGCCGTCGGCATCGTGTTCGGCGTGCAGAGCCAGCGCGGCAAGTAGTCGTCAGACAACCGGGCTGACGACGAGGAACTGCGGCGCCTCGACCCAGGTCATGAAGGCGCCCATCACCGTCTGCAGCGTCTCGCCGGGCAGGTCCTCGGCGGTGAAGCCGTCCAGGTCGGGGATGTCGAACACCTCGACATAGTCGACCGACGGCGCGCCCTCGCCGATCAACAGCCGCTCCACGCGATGGTTGGTGAAGCTCGCCACCCGCTTGAGGCCGCGCATGTTCGGATAGTCGTAGCCGCGCACCCAGGCCTCGAAGTCCTCGCGAGAAACGCCGGCCTTGAGCTTGTAGGTGATCATGACGCTGGCCATGTAGGTCCCTCCTGAATGTCCGTGCAGAATTGGTGCGGACCGGGTGGAGAACCAGACCCAAAAGGGGGCCTCAGGCCGCCGTGAGGTTTCCTTCGCTTGCGCCGAAAGGCCCGTAGGCGTAACGGAAACGCGTTTTCAGTGAAGGAGAATACCGATGGGTTATCGGGTCGCCGTTGTCGGCGCCACGGGCAATGTGGGCCGTGAAATGTTCAACATCCTCGAGGAAGTGAACTTCCCCGTGGACAAGATTCACGCGATCGCCAGCCGCAAATCCATTGGTGTCGAAGTGTCCTTCGGCGAAAAGATCCTCAAATGCGAGGATCTGGAGCAGTTCGACTTCTCGACCGTCGACATCGTGCTGATGAGCGCCGGCGGCGCCGTCTCCAAGGCCTGGGCCGAGCGGATCGGCAAGGCCGGTCCGGTCGTGATCGACAACTCCTCGACCTGGCGCATGGACCCGGACGTGCCGTTGATCGTGCCGGAGGTGAATCCCGACGCCGTCGAGGGCTTCACGAAGAAGAACATCATCGCCAACCCGAACTGCACCACGGCCGGTTTGCTGGTGGCGCTCAAGCCGCTGCACGACGCGGCGAAGATCAAGCGCATCGTCATCTCGACCTACCAGTCGGTTTCCGGCTCGGGCAAGGAAGGCATGGATGAGCTGTGGGCCCAGACCAAGGGCGTCTTCGTCCTCGGCGCGCCCGAGCCCAAGAAGTACCCCAAGCAGATCGCCTTCAACGTGATCCCGCAGTGCGACTCGTTCATCGACGACGACTCCGGCGACACCAAGGAAGAGCGCAAGATGGCCGACGAGACGCACAAGATGCTCGACCCGTCGATCAAGGTCAGCGCCACCTGCGTGCGCGTGCCGGTGTTCGTCGGCCACGGCGAGAGCGTCAACATCGAGTTCGAGCGCGCCATCAGCGACGACGAGGCCCGCGAGATCCTGCGCGAGGCGCCCGGCCTGGTGGTCATCGACAAGCGCGAGGACGGCGGCTACGCCACGCCCAAGGACATCCAGGGCGAGTTCCCCGTCTACGTCAGCCGCATCCGCAACGACCCGTCGCTCGAGCACGGCCTGTCGCTGTGGATCGTCTCCGACAACCTGCGCAAGGGCGCGGCCCTCAACGCCATCCAGATCGCCCAGCTGCTCCACGACCGTGGGCTGATCAAGCAGCGCGCCCTGGCCTGACCGAGGCCCTCCGGGTCGAATTCGACCCGATAAGAGGGCCGTCGATCTTTTGATCCAGAGCGCGGCGGGCGCCGAAACCGGCCTCCACTTTCGGCTGCCGCGCTCTGCGCCCCGCAAGAAGCGGGTGGATCATCAAGGGGCCCGGGACCAGTTTCCGGGCCCCTTCTCTTTTGGAGTTTCGCCATGCCGCCGGCTAAGGACGAAGGCCGCGCCGCGCTGTTGGCGGCGCTGACCTGCTACACCCTGTGGGGCCTGTTTCCGATCTACATGCACGCCCTCGGAAGGGCCGGGGTGAGCCCGCTCGAAATCACTGCGCAGCGGGCCGCCTGGGCCGTGCTGTGGGCCGGCGCCCTGGTCCTGGTGGCGCGCAAGCAGGGCGATCTGGCGCGTATCCTGCACGAGCCCCGCACGCTCGGCCTGCTGCTCGGATCGGCGATCCTGATCAGCATCAACTGGCTGCTCTACGTCGTGGCGGTGAACAGCGGCCGGACGCTGGAGGCCAGCCTCGGCTACTACATCAACCCGCTGCTCAACATGGCGGCCGGGGCGCTGTTCTTCCGCGACCGGATCGACCGGTTCGGCATGACCGCCATCGCCCTGGCGACCGTCGGGGTCGCCGTCCAGACCGCCGCCGTCGGCCACCCGCCCCTGCTGTCGCTGGGCCTGGCGTTCAGCTTCTGCGGCTACGGCCTGATCCGGAAGCAGGTTCGCGCCGACGCCGAGACGGGGCTACTGGTCGAGACGGCGATCCTCGCCGTTCCAGCGACGCTCTATGTTGTCTGGCTGCAGCGCCAGGGTCTTGGCCATCTGGGATCCAGCCCGGCCGCGACCGCCCTGCTGCTGCTGTCGGGGCCGCTGACCATCGCCCCGCTGGCCCTGTTCAGCTGGGCCGCCCGGCGGATCTCGCTGGTCTGGCTGGGGTTCATCCAGTTCGTCGCGCCAACGCTGCAGTTCTTCGTCGGCGTGGCCTCGGGCGAAGCCTTCACGCCCCTGAAGGCGGTCGCCTTCGCCTTCATCTGGATCGGCGCGGGCGTGTTCGCTTTCGGCGCCTGGCGGCGAACGCGGCGGTTGGCGAACGCCTGAAACCGGCTAGGGTCGACCGATGATGACCCGGCGGACAGTCCTGACCAGCGGCGCGGCGACGGCGATGACGGCCGGCGCGCCTGACCCGCTGGCCGGCCTGCTGACCGGCGACGGCGATCCCGGACTGGCGGTCCCGGCCTGGGCGGCGACCGCGGGTCCCGCGCGGCGCGGCCGGCCGGCCTTCGCCCGCGCCGAGGGGCTGGCCAACATCGCCGCCGGACGGGCCATGACCGTCGACACGCCGGTGCGCATCGCCTCGATCTCCAAGCTGGTGGCGACGCTGGGCTTCATGACCCTGGTCGAGGCCGGCAAGGTGGCGCTCGACGATGACGCCGGCGACATCCTCGGTTTCCGGCTGCGCCACCCCTTGTTTCCGGCCGAGCGGATCACGCCGCAGCGCCTGCTCTCCCACACCGCCGGCCTGCGCAACGGGCCGAGCTATCCGGTCGGCTTCGGCCGCCCGCTGGACGCCGCCCTGACGCCCGGCGGCGCGCAGTGGGACGACGGGGCCTGGTTCGGCCCGGCGGGCGAGCCGCCCGGCGAGTGGTTCGCCTATGCCGACGTCAATGTAGCGGTCATCGCCCAGATCATCGAGCGGATCAGCGGCCAGCGGTTCGACCGGTTCATGACCGAGCGGCTGTTCCGGCCGCTGGGTCTCGACTGCGGCTACAACTGGAGCGGCGTCAGCCAGGCGGCGCGCGACCGCGCCGGGGCGCTCTATCGCAAGGCGCCGTCGGACGAGGGGCCCTATGACCCGGCCGGCCCGTGGATCGCCCAGCTGGACGAGACCGTGCCAACCGCCCCGGCCATCGCCCATCCGCGGGCGTCCGAAGCCGGCGAACGGTCGCTGGACAGCTACCGGCCCGGCGAGAATGGCTTCGTCTTCTCACCGCAAGGCGGCCTGCGGGCCAGCGCGGCGGACCTCGGCCGCATCGCCGCGCTGCTCGCCCTCGGCGGCGGGCCGCTGCTCAAGCCCGCGACGCTGGCGCGGATGACGACGCCGGTCTGGCGGTATGACGAACGGCGGCCGAACGGCGACGCCTATGGCGGCTCGATCCTCGCCTACGGCCTGGCCTGCCAGACCCTGACCGGCGCGGCGGGCGACAGCCTGTTCGACGGCTGCGAGGGCTGGATCGGCCACCCGGGCGACGCCTACGGCCTGACGTCGGGCCTGTGGGTCGACCCGAAGACCGGCCGGTATTTCACCTATGTGATCACCGGCGAGGCGCGGTCGTTGAAGGCCAACCGGGGCCGGTCGGGCTTCACGCGGCAGGAGGAGCGGCTGGCGGGGGTGTTGGCGGGGGCCTAGGGGCGGCCGGCTCCGCCAGGGATTCGAGTGCTGATACGCCGTGGAGGCGGAGGCCGCCGCCCCTACAGACTCGCGTAGGCCGCCTCGATCAGCCGCACCGAGCGGGGGTCGCCGATCAGGTGAACGTCCTGCTTGTTCATCACATAGGCCCCGGCGACGCGGCGATCGGTATCGGCGAAGGCGCAGCTGCCGCCCCAGCCGGAGTGGCCGATGGTCGTGGCGGTCGGGCCGTAGAAGAAGTTCGGCGCGTTGCGCATGAAGCCCGCGCCCCAGCTCATCTCGAACGGCAGGACCAGGTCCTGGCCGCGGATGCGCTCGCGGCCGGCCTCGACCACGGAGGCCGGCGAGAGGATGTGCACGCCGTCGACCTCGCCGTCGGTGGCCAGGGCCCCCATGAAGCGGGCCAGGGCCTCGGCGGTGGTGTGGCCGTTGGCCGAGGGAATCTCGATGCGCCGCCAGTCGGCCGAACCCCGGCCGCTGGGCGCGGCCCAGGGCGAGAGGAAGGCCGCCCGCTTCGGATCGGTGGCCTCGCCGAACTGCGGCAGGGCCGACGGCGGCTTCAGCTCGGCGCAGCGGCCGTGCTCGCTGTCGGGCAGGCCGATCCACAGGTCGAGGCCAGCCGGTTCGGAGATGTCCTCGCGCAGGGCGGTTCCGAGCGTACGGCCGTCGACGCGGCGGAACAGCTCGCCGACCAGATAGCCGATGGTCAGGGCGTGGTAGCCGCTGGCCGAGCCGACCGGCCACAGCGGGGCCTTGGCGGCCAGCATGGCGGCGATCACGGGCGGGTCGTACCAGAGGGTCGGATCGATCGGCTCGACGAAGCCGGGCAGGCCGGCCTGGTGCGAGATCATCTGCTCGACCGTGACCGCGCCCTTGCCCTGCGCGGCGAACTCCGGCCAGACCTCGGCGACCGGCTGGTCCCAGCGCAGGCGACCCTGCTCGACCAGCCGGGCGATCATCGTCGCGGCCACGGCCTTGGTCGTCGAATAAACGGGCGTCAGGGTGCGTTCGTCGAAGGGGACGGTCTGCTTCTTGTCGGCCCAGCCGGCCCACAGGTCGACGACGATCTCGCCCTCGACGGAAAAGGCGAACCGGGCGCCCAGCTCCTTGCCCTCGGCGAAACTGGCCGCGAAGGCCTCGCGGACGGCCTCGAAACGCGGTTCGCAGAGGCCGTGGATCTCGGTCATCAGGCCAGTCTCTCGATGCGGACGGTGGGGCTGGCCTGTTTGATGCGCGCGCCCATGGCGACGATCGGCAGCTCGGGCGAGGCCCAGATGCCGGCCGAGGCGATGGTTTCGGCCAAGCCGCCCACGGCGCGGGCCAGGCCGTAGGACGGCGTCTGGCCTTCCAGCAGGGCGGCGGCGAACAGGGCGGTCAAGAGGTCGCCCGTGCCGCT
>CANJYY010000075.1 GCA_947479185.1 Caulobacteraceae bacterium | reverse complement strand
GGCGATTCCGCGCCGCCCGTTCGCCCAAACACGGGCGGCTCTGAATCTTCCTTTAGTGAGACATGACCGAATTTTCCCAGCTGGGGCTGAGCGCCCTCACCCTTCAGGCCGTTGCAGACACCGGCTACACCACCGCTACCCCGATCCAGGAACAGGCGATCCCGGTCGCCCTCGCCGGTCAGGATGTGCTGGGCATCGCCCAGACGGGCACCGGCAAGACCGCCGCCTTCACCCTCCCGATGATCGACCGCCTGGCCTCGGGCCGCGCCCGGGCCCGGATGCCGCGCGCCCTCGTGCTGGCGCCGACCCGCGAACTGGCCGACCAGGTCGCCAGCAGCTTCGAGAAGTACGCCAAGGGCCAGCGCCTGAGCTGGGCCCTGCTGATCGGCGGCGTGTCGATGGGTGACCAGGTCGCCGCGCTCGACAAGGGTGTCGATGTGCTGATCGCCACCCCCGGCCGCCTGCTCGACCTGTTCGAGCGCGGCAAGATCATGCTCACCGGCGTGCAGCTGATGGTCATCGACGAAGCCGACCGCATGCTCGACATGGGCTTCATCCCGGACATCGAGCGGATCTTCAAGCTGACCCCGCCCAAGCGTCAGACCCTGTTCTTCAGCGCCACCATGCCGCCGGAAATCACCCGGCTGACGCAGCAGTTCCTCAAGAACCCGGTCCGCATCGAGGTCAGCCGCGCCGCGACCACCGGCGAGAACATCGCCCAGTTCGTGGCCCGCATTCCGAGCAACGATCCCAAGGCCAAGCGGGTCGCCCTGCGCAGCCTGATCGACCGCAGCGAGATCAAGAACGGCATCGTCTTCTGCAACCGCAAGAGCGAGGTCGACATCGTCGCCAAGTCGCTGCGCACGCATGGCCATGACGCCGCGGCCATTCACGGCGACCTCGACCAGGGAACGCGCATGCGCACCCTGGAAGGCTTCCGCAAGGGTGAGCTGAAGCTGCTGGTGGCCTCGGACGTCGCGGCCCGCGGCCTCGACATCCCCGATGTCAGCCACGTGTTCAACTACGACGTCCCGCACCACGCCGACGACTACGTCCACCGCATCGGCCGCACCGGCCGCGCCGGGCGCTCGGGCGAGACCTTCATGATCGTCACGCCCGCCGACGACCGCAACTACGACAAGGTCATCAAGCTGACGGGCAAGGTTCCGGCCGAAGCCGTCTTCGAAGGCATCGACTGGGACAGCCTCAAGAGCGAGCCGCGCGCCAAGCGTGACGGCGACAAGCGCGGCGGTCCGCGCGCCGCCGGCCGTGATCGTGACCGCGACCGCAGCCGCGGCCGTCCGGCCTCGGAGACCTCGACGGTTTCGATGGAGGCCATCTCCGCGCCGACGCCGGCCGCCCCGGGCGCCGAACCGGCCGAAAAGCCGGCCCGCCGTCCGCGCGGCCGCAAGGCTGAAGCCGACACCACGCCGATCGCCCAGGCCGAGGCGCCCGTCGCCGAAGCGGTGGCCGTCGCCGCGCCCGTCACGATGACCGAAGCCGCTGCTGAGCGTCCGGAGCGCGAGCCGCGCCGTGGCCGCAGCCGTGGACGGGGTCGCGACCGCGACGCCGCCCCGCGCGCCGAGACCGTTGCGGCGGAAGCCGCCCCTGCCCCCGTTCGTGAAGAGCGGGTCCGCGAGGAACGCGCGCCGCGTCAGGAAGAACCCCGCCGCGACCGTGAACCGCGCCGCGCCGAGGCCCGTCCGGAAGGCCGTCCGGAAGGCCGTGACCGGGGTCCGCGCCGCGACGAACAACGCCGCGACAACGCCCCGCGCGGTCGTGATCGCGATGACAACGACGGCGGCGGCCGCGTCGTCGGCTTCGGTTCGGACACGCCGGCCTTCCTGCTGCGCGCCGCCCCGATCAGCCGGACGACCCCGGAAGACTGATTTCGATCCTGGGTCTGAAGTGGCCGGTTGTCCCCGCGCAGGCGGGAACAACCGGTCCAGCGGCCTAGCTGGCCGCTGAAACCTGGTCGCAGGCGTCGGCGATAGCCTGGACCGCGGCCGGGGCCAGCTTGTCCAGACGCGCCTCTTCCGCCTTGCGATCCTGCTGGCTGGCCTTGCTGTCGGCCGGAGTCAGGTCCGTACGCGTGGCCAGGGCCAGCGACAGCTTTTCACGGCTGGTGTCGAGCTTGGCGATGCGCTTGCGGATGGCGACCTTGTCAGCGCCGGTCGCCGCGTCGGCGTCGGCCTCGAGCAGGCCGGCGGCCACCTCATAGGCCGCGATGCAGCGCGCCTGGGCGTGAAAGTCAGGCTTCGCCTGGGCGGCCGAGACCGCCAGCAACGAAACGAGCAGGCCGGTAACGGCCGTACGCATGGTCATCTCCCTGGGGCGGTGCGCCCCGTCAGGCGGATATCGTATGCCGCCATCGAAGCTGCAATACGACATCCCGCCTGACGCGGACATGAACGACCTCGCCTATCGCTTGAGCGAGGCGCCGAGGAACTTGCGGATCGCCGGTCCGTAGGGCGGACGCATCTGCAGCAGCGGACCGATGTCCTTCTTCAGCTGGGTGAAGATCGCCTTCTTGTGGCTGAACTCGAGGAAGCCGTCGTGGCCGTGATAGCTGCCCATGCCCGACGGGCCGATGCCGCCGAACGGCAGCTCTTCCTGGGACACATGCATGACCACGTCGTTCACCGACACGCCGCCGCTGGTGGTGTGGTTGAGCACGTGGCTCTTTTCGGCTTCGTCCGTGCCGAACCAGTAGAGGCCGAGCGGCCGGTCGTGGGCGTTGATGTAGTCGACCGCCTCGCTGACCGCCTTGTAGGTCTTCACCGGCAGCACCGGGCCGAAGATCTCGTCCTGCATCACCGTCATGTCGTCGGTGGCGTTGAGGATCAGGGTCGGCGGAATCTTGCGGTGCTCCTGCTGGCTGAAGTCCTCGCCGGCCGGGTTGATCTCGCGGATGTCGGCGCCCTTGGCGCGGGCGTCGTCGATATAGCCCTTGATCCGGTCATAGTGCCGCTGGGCCACGACCGAGGTGTAGTCGGGGTTGTCCTTCAGGGTCGGGAACATGCGCGTCACGGCGCTGGTGGCCTCGGTGACGAACTCTTCCAGCCGGTTCTCGGGAACGTTGACGTAGTCGGGTGCGAGGCAGATCTGCCCGGCGTTGAGCGTCTTGCCGTTCATGATCCGCGCGGCGGCGGTGGCCATGTCGGCGCTCTGGGAGATGATCACCGGGCTCTTGCCGCCCAGTTCCAGCGTCAGCGGCACCAGGTTCTCGGCGGCGGCGCGCATGACGTGGCGGGCGACCGAGGTCGCGCCGGTGAAGATCATGTGGTCGAACGGCAGACCGGCGAAGGCCTGACCAACGTCCGGGCCGCCGGTGATCACCGCGATCTCGTCGTCGGTGAAAGCCTCGGCGAACATGGTCTTCATCAGCTCGGACGTGACCGGCGTGAACTCCGACGGCTTGATCATCGCCCGGTTGCCCGCGGCGAGGATCCCGGCCAGCGGCGCGAAGGTCAGGTTGACCGGGAAGTTCCACGGGCTGATGATTCCGACCACGCCCTTGGGCTGGTAGTGGAGTTCGGCCTTGGCGCCGAGCAGGCCGAGGATCGCCGGCGTGGTCTTGCGCTTCTGCGCCTTCATCCACTTGCGGACGTTTTCCTTCGCGTGCTTCAGCGGGCCGATCGAGCCGGACACGTCGGTCAGCAGGCTGGCTTCGCGCGAGCGGTTGCCGAAGTCGGCGTTCAGGGCGTCCTGGATTTCCACGGCGTGGTCGACCAGCAGGCCGATGCAGCGGTCGATCCAGTCGATGCGCTGTTCCGCCGACGGCGCGCCGTCGCGGATGTTCGCCGCCTTCTGGCGGTCGAGAATGGTGAGCATGGCGGCCTTGTGGCCATCGACGCCGAGATTGGCGGGTGCATTCATGGGGGGTCCCTCCGGACGGCCGGGCTGCCCCCGGCTCAAGTGATCGGCGATCAGAATGACTGGAGCCGGGCCCGACCGCAAGCGACCGACGTTATCCCCTTAACCGCTCATTCGGACCTTTCAGCGTACCGTCAGGTATCTACAGCCTGGGCTCGCCAGAACGCGACCTGCGCCAAGGGGGAAATGCGAATGTCCGGCGATGTCGAAACCGTTCTGAGAGGGCCCGCGGCCTACCAGGTCGCGCGCAAGGCCCTGGAACTGATGGAATCCCATCACGTCTGGCCGACGCCGCTGAATTTCGAACTCTGGGCGCACTACGTCGCCGACCCGGACGGCGCGCTGGCCGTCGAACTGGGCCGGCTGATTTCCCTTGGGGAACCGCTGACCGAGAGCATCAGCGAGGATCTGGCCGCCGCCTACCTGGCCAAGGCCCGACTCAACGAACAGATTCGCGACGCCGGGGATCAGCTGTCGAAGGAACTGGACTCGGTTTCCAAGGCCATCCAGCAGGCCCAGAAGTCGAACGAGGCCTATGGCCAGACGTTGGCCGGCGCCAGCAAGGGCCTGACCGAGGCCGAGGGCGTCGACCAGGTCCGCGCCATGGTCGACTCCCTGTCCTCGGCGACCCGCCGGGTGCAGAAGGAAAACAAGTCGCTCGAGAAGCGGCTCGCCGATTCGACCAGCGAGGTCCAGCGCCTGCGCGAGCACCTGGAGCAGGTCCGCCGCGACGCCACCACCGACGGCCTGACCAACCTGGCCAACCGCCGCGCCTTCGACGAGGAACTGGCCCGCGCCTGCGCCGAGGCCGACGAGAACGGTTCGGCCCTCACCCTGGCGGTGCTGGATATCGATCACTTCAAGAACTTCAACGACACCTGGGGCCACCAGACCGGTGACCAGGTCATCCGCTACGTCGCCAGCGTCATCGGGCGCCTCGGCGCCACGCCGCGCTTCTCGGCCCGCTACGGCGGCGAGGAATTCGCCATGATCTTCCCCGGCGAGGACTCCGGGCTGGTCGAGGCCTGCCTGCAGGAGATTCGCGAGGAAGTCGCCTCGCGCATGCTCAAGCGCCGCTCGACCAACGAAGATCTGGGCACCGTGACCATCTCGGCGGGCCTGGCGACCCGCCGCGACGGCGAGTCCGGGAACTGCGTCATGGAACGCGCCGACGAGGCCCTCTACGCCTCCAAGCGCACCGGCCGCAACCGCGTGACCAACGGCGAAAAGCTGGCCACGGCGGCCTGAGGGGGCGCTTGCCCCTCCCCGAGTCCCGTGCAAGATCTTCGTTGTCGAAGGAGCACGCCGCTCATGTGTGAACGGAAACGCTGACCGCTAGCTAGAGGCTGGCCCGTCCCCAACGCCGCCCCGCGCCGATGGCCGGGGCGTGCGCTCGTTCGCACAAGCGCCTTCAGGTCTTCATGTCTTCCATCGAGCGGAACGCGATCACTCGCGTAAACATCCACTATGCCCTGCAGGCCCTTGCCCAGGGCGCCGGCGGCATCTTCTTCCTCATCTTCCTGCTCAAGGCCGGGATCTCCGTGCCCCTGGCCCTGCTGTTCCAGGCCGGCATCGTCGCGGGACGGTTCTTCCTGCGGCCGCTGCTGTTACCGCTGGCGGTCCGGTGGGGGATCAAGCCGCTGCTGATCGCCGGGACCCTGCTGGCCGCGGTCGACTATCCGCTGCTGGCCCTGGTCAAGGGACCCGGCCCCTACCTGATCTTCCTCTGCGCCTGGTCTTCGCTCGGCTACCTGCTCTACTGGCTCAGCTTCCATGCCTACTTCGCCGCCCTCGGCGAGGCCGAGGATCGCGGCGGCCAGATCGGGCTGCGGGAGGCGATCGTCGCCCTGGTCGGCATCGTGGCGCCCCTGCTTGGCGCCTGGGGCCTGACGTCCATCGGCGCGACGCAGACCTTTTGGGCTGTGGGCCTGATCCAGGCCCTGGCCATTGTCCCGCTGATTGGAGCCCCCAACATTCCGGTCGCGCCGACCGTACCCGCCGGGGGGACGCCGGTCCGGGAGGGTCTGGGCCTCATGATCGCTGACGGCATGTTCGCCGCGACCTACTACCACGTCTGGCTGATCGCCCTGTTTGTGGCCCTCGGCGAAAGCTACTCGGCGTTCGGCGGGGCGGCGGCCCTGGCGGCCATCGTCGGCGCGATCAGCGGCATGGTCCTGGGCCGGCATGTCGACATGGGCCACGGCCGGCGCTCGGCGGTGATCGCCTATTCGGCGGCCGCGATCGTGATCATTCTGCGCGCCGCCAGTCTCGACCTGCCGTGGCTGGCGGTGATCGGCAATGCCGCCGGATCGTTGCTGGTGACGCTGATCACCCCGGTATTGATGACGCCGGTGTACAACATGGCCAAGGCCTCGCCCTGCGTCTTCAGGTTCCACGTGGCCACCGAGGGAGCGTGGGACATCGGCTGCCTGATCGGATGCCTGGCTGCGGCGGGCCTGACAGCGCTGGGCCTGCCCCTCGCTGCGCCGCTGCTGCTCGCCCTGATCCCGGCCCTCATGCTGGCCACCCGGCTATGGCGCTACTACGGTCGCGGGCCGGCCTGAAAATTTTCGTTGGCGTTCCCCGGCGTTACAGGGACTAGCCAGCAGGCATAAGAAATCTTCGGAGGACGCTCGGGTGGACTACAAGAAAATCAAGGTTGAAGTGACCGACGGCGTGGCCGTGGTGACCATGGCCGATCCGACGACGATGAACGCCGCCGGGATGGACCTGGCCGCGGAGCTCAGCCATGCGTTCGGCGCCCTGGCCGCCGGGGTTATCGAAGCCCGCGCCATCGTGCTGACCGGTGAAGGCCGCGGCTTCTGCTCGGGCGCCAACCTGGCCGGTGGCGGCGCCACCGCCCGTGAGCTGGACGTCGACGGCAAGCCGGACGCCGGCCGCGCGCTGGAAACCATCTACAACCCGCTGGTCTGCCTGATGCGCGACACGCCCCTGCCCCTGGTCACCGCCGTCAACGGCGCGGCCGCCGGCATCGGCTGCTCCTTCGGGCTGCTCGGCGACATCATCGTCGCCGGCGAGAGCGCCTACTTCCTGCAGGCCTTCCGCCGCATCGGCCTGGTGCCGGACGGCGGCTCGACCTACCTGCTGCCGCGCGCCATCGGCCGCGCCCGGGCCATGGAAATGGCCCTGCTCGGCGAGAAGATCGGCGCCGCCAAGGCGCTGGAATGGGGCCTGGTCAACCGCGTCGTTCCCGACGCCGACCTGCTGCCCACCGCCATCGGCATCGCCAAGGAACTGGCCAACGGCCCGGCCTCGCTCGGCCAGATCCGCAAGCTGATCTGGGACAGCCTCGACAGCGACTGGGCCGGCCAGCTGACCGCCGAACGCAAGGCCCAGCGCATCGCCGGCAAGACCCACGACTTCGTCGAGGGCGTCACCGCCTTCCTGCAGAAGCGCATCGCCGCCTTCACGGGGAAATAGCCCTCTCCCAGCGGGAGAGGGAGGGGCCCGGCGCGCAGCGACGGGAGGGTGAGGGGTTACGGCGCTGAACGCCAGACCCCCTCACCGTAAGCCCTCATCCGTCGGGCTCCGCCCGACACCTTCTCCCGCCGGGAGAAGGAACAGTACTCACCCATCCCAGGGGCCGGGTCCGATGTCATCGCGCATCGCCCGGCCCTTCTTCTTCGTGGGTTTCTTCGCGCGATACCCCGCCTCGAGTCCCAGCCGGGCCCAACGCACCGCCTCGTCGGGATCGTCCAGCCCGCTTTCCGGCAGGCTCCAGTAGCCCAGCGTTCCGGTGCGGCCGTCCTTCATCTCGAAGACGAACGGCGACGCGCCCTCCGTCTCGAAGGCGGCCCGATTTCCGTCATCGACCTTCAGGTACAGCGTCTCGCCGAACACCAGGGCGAAGGCCGCGCCGTCGACCTGCAGGCTGGCCCCGCCGAACATCTTCTTCACCGTCAGGGGCCCCAGGCCCGCCAACAGCTCGGACAGATGGTCGAGAAACGCGGCGCTGACAGCCATTCTTCACCCTTGTGAGCAATTGTTCACTTGCGGGCGCGGCCTCGATGTGAGCGAATGCTCACACAAGGAGTCGTCCCCATGTCCGCCAAACCTCGCATCGAGCGCGCCGCTCTGGAAGTCTTTGTCCGCGACGGCGTCGACGCGGCCACCACCCGCGCCATCGCCACAGCCGCGGGCGTATCCGAGGGCGCCCTCTACCGCCACTACAAGGGCAAGGACGAGCTGGCCATCAGCCTGTTCATGACCACCCACCGGCGGCTGTCGTCGCTGATCGAGGAAAGCTCGGCCCGCGCCGTCGGCATCAAGGCCAAGGCCGCCGCCATCGTCGCCGCCTACTGCGAGGTTGCCGACGAGGACTGGCTGACCTTCAGCTTCCACCTGACCCAGATCCACCGCTTCATCCCCTACTACCAGGAGGACGGCCGCGACCCGGTGACGGTGACCGAAAACGTCATCAAGCAGGCGATGATCGCCGCCGAGATCCCGCCGGCCGACCCGCGCGTGCTGGCCGCCATGGCCATCGGCGTGATCACCCAGACCGCCCAGAACCGCGTCTACGGCCGCCTCGGCGCCGATCCCCTCTCCGCCCACGCCGGCCTGATGACCGCCGGCGTGCAGGCCCTCCTCTTCGCCCGCTAGAGCGCGATCAGGCGAAGTGGACACCGGTTCGCCGCCCGGATCGCGCTCCAAGTAAGGAATCCCTGCCCGATGACCTTCCGCAATCACCTGTTCAACGGCTACTACTGGGTGCTGTCGATCTTCTACGGCCTCAGCGCCGCCATCCTGGCGCTGGCGCCGGGCCGCGGCCCTATGACGGCGGCGATCCGCACCTACACCCGCCGCATGCTCTGGGCGATGGACAGCCTCGCCGGCATCAGGATCGAGCTGAAGGGCCAGGACAAGCTGCCCAAGGGCGCCTTCATCATCGCCGCCAAACATCACAGCTGGGGCGACGGCTTCGTCATGTTCGCCAACGTCGACAACCTGAGCTTCGTCACCGGCGACCACATGGAACGCTTCCCGCTGGTCGGGGCCATCCTGCGCAAGTTCGGCGCGATCATCGTCGACAACTGCGGCGGACCCGAAGCCCGCAAGGCCCTGTCGGAGAGCGCCGCCCAGGTGGCCGCCGAGGGCCGCCGCATCCTGATCTATCCGGAAGGCAACCTCGCCAAGCCGGGCGAGCGGTTCCGCTACCGCACCGGCGTCTACTACATGAGCCGCGACTTCAACCTGCCGGTCGTGCCGGTGGCGACCAACCTGGGCCTGTTCTGGGAGCAGACGTCGAAGACCAAGCGCCCGGGCGTGGCGACCATCGAGTTCCTCGACCCGATCGAGACAGGCCTCGACCGCACGCCGTTCCTGGAGCGGCTGGAGACGGTGATCGAGACGCGGACCCAGGAACTGATCGCGATGGCGACGGGCGAGCCGGTGAAGCCATCCGTGCTGGTCCCGACGCCGGATGAAGTGCGCAAATCTCTCCTTCTCCCGGAGGGAGAAGGTGTCGGGCGGAGCCCGACGGATGAGGGCTTACGGTGACGGCCG
>CANJYY010000074.1 GCA_947479185.1 Caulobacteraceae bacterium | reverse complement strand
GCGGCGTTGATCTTTTCCAGCGCCGTGAAGGCCAGCCGGACGCCGGGCATCGAGGTCATGACGATGTGCGGGTCCTGGGCGTCCCATTCGGCGCCCAGCAGCTCGGCCAAGGCCGGGGTCGGCAGCACCAGCGGCGCGCCGCCCGGAGCCTTCGGCGTACGCCCGTCCAGCAGCACGGCATGGCCCTCGCCCGCCGGCCCGGTCGTCACCGCGCGGTAGAACCGGCGCGGATGCTGGACCCCGTCTCCCTTGCCCGTCACGGTCATGCTCCAGAACGCGCGACGGAAGCGCCGCGCCCGGTCGTGCAAGTGAACGAACCGCCCCGTCAGTGCAAGGAGGCGAAACGCTTGGCCGTTTCCCGAGAGATGATGTCCGCGATCGCGGTGACCCGCTTCGGCCTTGGGGCGCGGCCCGGCGAGCTGGCCGATGTGGCGGCGGACCCGGCCGGCTGGCTGCGTGGCCAGATCCGGCCGGCCGAGGGCGCCGACCAGCCTCAGGCGGCCCCCGAGACGGCCATGACGCGGCTGCAGGCCTTCCGCGAGTACCGCGCCGATGTCGCCGCCGCCCGGCGCGAGGGCGACACGGCGGACCGCGACCCGGTGCAGATCGCCGCCCGCATGCTGCGTGAAGGCACGGCGGTCGACTTTCTGGCGCGCGCCCGGCTGGCGGCGACCACCCCGGCCGGCTTCCGCGAGCGCTGGACGCTGTTCTGGGCCAACCATTTCACCGTCTCGGCGGTCAAGCTGATCACCGCCACCGTCGTCGGCCCGTTCGAGCAGGAAGCCATCCGGCCGCATGTGTTCGGCCGGTTCGAGGACCTGCTGGTCGCCTCGACCGCGCACCCGGCGATGCTGCTGTACCTCGACCAGGCCCAGTCGGTCGGCCCGGGCAGCCCGGCCGGCCAGTTCCTCAAGCGACGGCCGAGACCGGCCCTGCGCGGCGGGATCAACGAGAACCTGGCCCGCGAGATCCTCGAGCTGCACACTGTCGGCGTGGACGGCGGCTACAGCCAGGGCGACGTCACCGAGTTCGCCCGGGCCCTGACCGGCTGGAGCGTCGGGGGGCTGCGGGAAGCGCCCGCCCAGCAGGGCGCGTTCCTGTTCCGCGCCAATGCCCATGAGCCGGGCGCGCGGACCATCATGGGGAAAACCTACCGGCCCGGCGGCCTCGACCAGACGGGGGCCGTGCTGAAGGACCTGGCCGTGCACCCGGCCACCGCCCGGCACGTCTGCACCAAGATCGCCCGGCACTTCGTCGCCGATGACCCGCCGCCGTCGCTGGTGGCCCGGCTGGAGGCGGCCTGGACCGCGTCCGGCGGCCATCTGACGCGGGTCGCCGAGGCGCTGATCAGCGCGCCCGAGGCCTGGGAGCCGGCGCCGCGGAAGTTCAAGACGCCGTACGAGTTCCTGATCTCCAGCTGGCGGGCCATCGGCGGCCAGCCGGCGGCCATCGAGCATCTCGCCCCGCCGCTGCGGGCCATGGGCCAGCAGGCCTTCTCGCCGCCCTCCCCAAAGGGCTGGTCCGAGGAAGCCATGACCTGGGCCGCGCCCGACGCGATCATCAAGCGGATGGGCTGGTCGGAGGGCTTCTCGGCCGTCGTCGCCGCCGATCTCGACCCCAACGCCATCGCCGCCGGGGCCCTCGGCGCGCGGCTGGGCGAGCCCGTGCGCAAGGCGGTGGCCCGCGCCGAGTCGCGCCAGGAAGCCCTGTCGATCCTGCTCATGAGTCCGGAGTTCCAGCGCCGATGACCCGTTTCACCCCCTCGCGCCGCGCCCTGCTCGCCGCCGCCGGCGGCCTCGGCCTGTCGGTCGGCTTCATCGGTCGCGCCGCCTTCGCCGATGAGGCGGTTGGTCGCCGGAAACTGATCACCATCGTCGCCCGGGGCGGCATGGACGGGCTGTCGGTGTCGCCGCCGGTCGGGGATCCCGACTACGCGGGCCTGCGCGGCCGGATCGCCATCCCGGCCGAGGCGGCGCTGAAACTGGACGGGACCTTCGCCCTGCACCCGGCGCTGGCCGGCGTTCACGCCCTGGCGCTGAAGGGTCAGGCGCGCATCGCCCCGGCCATCGCCAGCCCCGACCGCGCCCGCTCGCACTTCGAGGCGCAGGACGTGCTCGAGAGCGGCGGGGCGGTGGTCTACGGCACGGCGTCCGGCTTCCTCAACCGCGCCCTGCGGGCCGCCGGCGGGCGGACGATCGAGGCGCTGTCGGTGGGGGCCACCGCGCCGCTGATCCTGCGCGGACCGGTGCAGACCGCCTCCTGGTCGCCGGGCGCGGTCGGCGAAGGCAGCCCGCGGCTGCCCGGCATCCTGGCCGACCTGTACGCCGGCGATCCCCTGCTCGCCCCGGCCCTGGCCAGCGGGCTGGAGACCGAGGCCATGGCGGCGACGGCGACCGTGTCGCAGACCGGCATGGGTGGCGGCATGGCCGCGCCCGGTCAGGGCGGCGTGGCCGGCTTTGTCCGCCAGGGCCAGGCGACCGCCCGGACCCTCGGCAAGACCGTCGCCGGCTTCATGACCCAGCCGGACGGCCCGCAGATCGTGGCCATCAGCGTCGACGGCTGGGACACCCACGCCAACCAGGGCGCGGCCGAGGGCCAGCTGGCCACGCGGCTGCTGTATCTCGACGCGCTGATTTCGGGCCTCAACGACGGGCTGGGCGACAGCTGGGAGGATACCGTCGTGGTCGTGGCCACCGAGTTCGGCCGCACCGCGCGGATCAACGGCACCGGCGGCACCGACCATGGCACCGGCTCGACGGCGCTGCTTCTGGGCGGGGCGCTGAAGCCGGGCGGGATCATCGGCGACTGGCCGACCCTGCGGTCCGAGGCCCTGTTCGAGAACCGCGACACCCGTCCGACGCTGGACATGCGCGGCCTGTTCAAGGGCGTGCTGGCCGACCACCTGGGCATCGACCGCGCCGCGCTGGACAGCGTGGTGTTTCCCGGCAGCGCCGACGTGCGGGCGGTGGCGGGGGTGGTTTAGGGGCTAGCCCATAGCCCCTACTCCCCGCCCCGCCGGCCTCACATCAAAGGCGCAGGTCAGGCGGCTCTGGTCGCCGCCGAACGGCGCCGTGCCGTGCCACAGGTAGGACGGGAACAGCACCAGCAGGCCGGGCTCGGGCTTGACCCAGTGTTCGGCCGGCAGCGGCGGAACGGTCGGCACGCCCGGCTCGCCGAAGCTGATCCAGCCCTCCCGGCCGCCCCCCTCGACCGCGTCCGGCAGCGCGACATAGCAGGCCGACGACAGCCAGCCGGCGGGATGCACATGGTTCACGTGGCGGCCGCCCGGCTGGAGCCGCACCGACCAGGACCCGCTGAGCCGGAAGTCGTCGCGGCGACGCGCCCGCAGGGGGTCCCTGCCCGCGCCAAGACCGTCGACATAGCTCCGGATGGGCGCGCGAATGGCGTCGAAGAAGCCGCGGATCGCCGGATCGACGGCGCGATCGAGGCTCTGGCTGGTCTGGCTGCCCTGGCGCAGGGACTGGCCGACGGGATGGGCCTTGAAGCCGTGCATGCCGTTCAGCGCCTCGGCCAGGGCGGCCAGCCAGGCCTCCAGCGAGGCCCAGCCCGCCGGCGGCTCGAGGCGGCGCGTCTGGACGACCCGCTCATAGTCACAGAGGGCGGCGTAGCGGGGATCGCCGAGCAGCCGCCAGGCGGTGGTCTGCAACGCGATGGCCTGCTGGTTGAACGGGGCCTGGTTGAGCAGCGCCTGGGCCCGCCGGGCGGCGAGGTCCGGCTGACCGGCCGCAAGACCGGCCTCGGCGGCCGCCACCAGCGCGTCCGCGTCGTGCGGCGTCCTGGACAGCGCGCGTTCGGCATGGGCCAGCGCCCGGCCCGGGTCCAGCGTCAGGGCCAGTTGCGAGGCGATCCGCTCGACGACGGGATCCGCCGCCGGCCGGTCGACGAGGGGCGCCAGCACCGCGTAGCCGTCCGCCGTCCGACCGGCGTAGTCGAGCAGCTGGGCCTTGATGATCGAGAGGTCGGTCGCCGCCGGATGGGCGGCGATAGCCGCGTCGAGCGCTTCCGTCGCCAGATCGGCGTCGGCCGTGCGCATCCAGACCAGCTGGGCCAGGTCACGGTGGGCCATGGCGAAATCGGGGCGCCGTTCCAGCGCCTCGCGGAAGCCGGCCTCGGCCTCGTCGAACCGGCCGAGCCCCTGCAGCGCCCGGGCGCGGACACGGCGCACCTCGGGGCCCGCCTGCCCCCGGGCGATGGCGCGGTCGGCCGCCCCCTCGCCGTCCGCGTACCGTTCGGCCTCGACCAGCCGAAGGGCGAGGTCCTGTTCGAGCGCCGGATTGCCGCCGGACCGGGCGACCATCCCCTCGATCACCGCGATGGCCTCGTCGGCGCGTCCCGCCGCGCGGAGGATCTCCAGATGCAGCCCGACGGCGGCCGGGTCCGGCGAGCGCCCGGTCATGGCCAGGGTCACGGCAAGCGCCTCGTCGGCCCGGTCCTGGCTGACCAGCCAGTCGGCAAGCATCGCGGCCGCGGGGATGAAGCCCGGGTCGCGGGCCAGGGCCGCGCCCAGCGACCGCCCCATGCCGTCGATGTCGCCGGTCGCCCGCAGCATTTCGGCGAGGTCGAGATGCACCTGGGCCGGACGGTCGTCGACGGCCAGGGCCGCGCGCAGTTCGGCGGCGGCCGCGGCCGCGTCGCCCCGCTCATACAGCGCGAGGCCATGCAGGTGACGCACCGCCGGATCGCCGGGGTGAGCCCGGGCCATCGGCCCCAGCACGGCCGCCGCCTCGGCCGCATGGCCGGCCTCCAGCAGGCCGGCGGCGGACGCGAACGCCTGCCTGATGTCCATCACGGGATCAACAGGGCCGGCTTCGACATGGCGTCGCTCACCGCTTCTTGCTGCTCTTGCTGATGCTGCTCCCGGCGCCGCTGCTCCTGGGGCTGCTGCTTCTAGGGCTGCTGCTCTTGGGGCCGCTCTTGGGGCTGGTGCTCCTGGGGCTGGTGCTTTTGGGGCTGCTCTTGGGGCCGCTCTTCGGGCTGCTGCTCCTGGGGCTGCTCTTGGCGACCGGGCTGGCCTTGCGGGCGAAGGGCTCGGGGTCGGCCTCGTGCTCGTCGAAGCCGAAGCGGGCGAAGCCCTCCTTCATCTCCCGGCTCAGCGGCGCCTCGATGGCCAGCAGACCCTGGGACGGGTGCGGAATGACCAGCCGGCGCGCGTGCAGCTGCAGCTGCAGGCCGGCGGACAGGGCGTTGCTCTTCTCGTCGCCGTACTTGGGATCGCCGAGGATCGGGTGGCCCATGGCCTTCATGTGCGCGCGCAGCTGGTGGGTGCGGCCGGTGTGCGGGCGCAGGGCCATCCAGGACACGCGCGGCCCGGCGCGGCTGATGGTGACGAACTCGGTCTCGGCGGCCTCGGCCTTGGGATCCTTGGCATCGACCGGCACGACCATCTCGCGGTCGTTGATGCCCTTCTTGGCCAGGGGCACGTCGATGATGCCCTCGGTCGGGTGCGGCGTGCCGACGACCAGCGCCCAGTAGGTCTTCTGCGCCTTGTGGCGGGCGAAGGCGCCCGACAGGCGGGCGGCGGCGGCGGGCGTCTTGCCCAGCACCAGCACGCCGGAGGTATCGCGGTCGAGCCGGTGGACCAGGCGGGGGCGCTCCAGCCCCTCCCCCCAGGCCGACAGCAGGCGGTCGACGTGCTGGCTGGTCTTGGTGCCGCCCTGGACGGCGAGGCCGGCCGGCTTGTTGAGCACCAGCACCTCCTCGTCCTCGTAGATCACCAGCGAGCGGGCGAACTTGGCGTCGCGGTCGGACAGGACGAAGCGTTCGCCAGGCTCCGGCGTGTCGGGCAGCGGCGGGACGCGGACCTGCGAGCCGGCCTGCAGCCGGGTGTCGGCCTTGGCGCGCGAGCCGTCGACGCGGATCTGGCCGGAGCGGGCCATGCGCTGGATCTGGACCTGGGTCAGGTGCGGCCAGCGGCGACGGAACCAGCGGTCCAGGCGCACGCCGTCTTCGCCGGCCTCACCGGGATCGACGAACAGGGTTTTGACTTCACGGTCGGTCATGCGGCGGTCAGCTTTCGCGCCAGCATCAGGCCGGCGAACAGGGCGGCGACGGACAGCACGACCGACAGGGTCGCGTAGCCGAATGCCTGGGGCGTCTGGCGACGCTCGATCATCAGGGCGACCTCGAGAGAGAAGGCCGAAAAGGTGGTGAAGCCGCCGAGGACGCCGACGCCGAGCAGCACGCGCCAGCGCTCCTGGTCGGCCCCGCCGCGCTGCGCCAGCACGCCGGCCAGCAGGCCCATGGCCAGACCGCCGACGACGTTGACCGTCAGCGTCCCGTACGGCCAGCCGGATCCGAGGGCGCGGGTCATCCCCACGCCGGTCAGATAGCGCATCACGGCGCCGGTTGCGCCGCCGGCGGCGACGAGGAAAAGCTTGTCCATGGACCTCTTATGCGACGGGAGCGTTCCCCTGTCGAACGTCGCAAGGTTCGCCGGCTGGTCCAGCCCGGCTTTTCGGCGTGGCGCGGCGGTATGCCTCAACGCCGCGTTAAGTGAAGCGGCCCATTGTGGGGACCCCTGACGTCCGGCTCGCGAAGGCTCATGAACACCGCTCCCGTTGATCGCCTGAACGCCGCGGACGTCGCGGCGATGCTGGAACGCTTCGGCGGCCACGACCTGATGGGTCGCGGCGCCGTGAACATCATCAGCCTGGCGGCCATCCGTGATCGCAGCGGCGACCGCTGGCCGCGCAAGCAGCCCGACGTCTGGGCCTATGTCGAACGCAGGCTGGCCGAACACCTGACCTACCAGGATCTGGCCCAGCGGGTCGGGGAGACCGACTACCTCATCGCCATGACCAGCGAGGAGGGCGTCGCGGCCCAGGCCGTGGCGCTGAAGGTGCTGGAAGAGGTGCTGATGCACTTCCTGGGCGCCGCCGAGCCGCGCGACATGTCCGTGCGCGCGGTGACCTCGCTGGCGAACGGCGAGGTGTCCTGCGCCCCGCTCGATCCGGTGTTCATCCTGCAGACCCGGCCCCGCGAGGCCGTGGCGGGCCCGCCCCCGGAACGCCCGCAGGTCGACCCGGAAGACCTGCGCAAGCGTAACCCGTTCAGCTTCCAGGCCGCGGCCGGCCTGGCGCTGCGCATCGATTTCGCCGTCGAGGAGGTGCACAGCCTCAAGCACGATATGACGGCCGCGCTGCGCATCGAGCCGACGGTGACCGAGACGACCACCGGCCGCGTCGTGCCGGCGCGGGCCTTCGCCAGGCTGTCGGACGACGACATGCTGAAGATCGACCAGGCGACGCTCGACTTCGCCGCCCTGTTCCTGCCGCGCGTCGATGGGCCCAACCAGCCGGCGCTGATCGTGCCGGTGTCGTTCCGCAGCATGGCCACCCGGAAGGGCCGCGCGATGCTGATCAACTGCGCCGGCGTCGCCGCCGGACGGGTCAAGGCCAGCATGATGCTCGAACTGGTCGACATCGACCGCGGCGCGCCGCTGGCCCGGCTGATCGAGGTGGTCGGACTGCTCAAGAGCGTCTGTCGCGGCGTGTTCGCCCGGGTCCAACCGGGCAAGGCCGCCGTGGCGCCGCTGACCGGGGTGCGGTTGCTGGGGGTGACGCTGGACGCCGCCGACCTGCCCGGCCCGGACAGCCGCATCGCCAGCCAGATCCTCGAGTTCGGCCGCCAGGCGCGCGGCATGGCCCCGGCCCTGGCCGTCCAGGGCCTGCCCTCCGACGGCTTCTTCGCCGTGGCCGAGACGGCCGGGCTGACCCATGCGTCGCTGCGGGTGGCGTCGATGACGCTGGAGCAGCAGCCGGCGGCGTGAGCGTGCGTCCTTCGACACGCCGCCTTCGGCGGCTGCTCAGGATGACTGGCATTGAGGACGCGCCACACACCCAAGTCATGGTGAGCAGCCGCGCAGCGGCGTGTCGAACCACGCAGGCTGCTTCAGTTCGGAATAGTCAGCCCCAGCCCGGCCGCCAGCCGCTGGAAGTCCTCCGGCGGCGGGGCTTCGATGGTCATCGTCTCCCCGTCCGGGTGCGGGAAGGTCAGCTTGACCGCGTGCAGCATAAGCCGCGGCACCGGCAGGCCGCCGGCCATCAGGGCCCCGCCGTAGCGGGCGTCGCCGATGATCGGCCGGCCGAGGCTGGCCATGTGCACGCGCAGCTGGTGCATGCGGCCGGTCTCGGGGCTCAGCTCCATCAGCGCCGCCTCGGGCGTGGCCGCGAGGGTTCGGTAGCGGGTCCTGGCGGTCTCGGCGTCCGGATGGTCGGGGGCCGAGATGCGCATGTAGGCCTCGCGGCCGATGCTCTCGCGGCGCAGCGGGCTGTCGATGACGCCGCCCTTCGGCGAGGGCGCGCCGGGCGCGACGATGGCCAGGTAGGTTTTGCGAAAGCGCTTCGCAATCATGGCCTTGCCGAGGAAACTTGCGGCCGGCTGGGTGCGGGCGGTGAGGATCACGCCCGAGGTGTCGCGGTCCAGCCGGTGCACCAGCCGCGGTCGCGAGCCGCCGGGTTTCGCGAAGGCCCAGGTCAGCTCGTCGAGCGTATTGGCGTTGATCCGCCCGCCCTGGCTCGACAGGCCCGCCGGCTTGTTCAGGGCGATGATGTGGGCGTCCTGCGCGATCACGATGCCCTGGATGAAGGCGATCTCCTCCGGCGTGAGGGTGATCGGCTTCTCGTGGGCCTTGATCTTCTTGGGCGGGCGGGGACTCACGGTCTTCCTTCTCCCGGAGGGAGAAGGTGGCCTGCCCCCGGGCTCGGCCAACGGCCGACCCGAGGATAAACTCCGCAGGTCGGATGAGGGATCAAGGTGATCGGGGTTTCCAGGCTCGGGCCGTAACCCCTCACCCTCCCGTCGCTGCGCGCCGGGCCCCTCCCTCTCCCGTTGGGAGAGGGCGTCACTGGGCGCCGCCCTTCTTCGCCCGCATCCCGGCCCACCGTTCCAGTCGCTCACGCACCTTGCCTTCGTGCCCCTCGCCCTTGGGCTTGTAGAACACCCGCCGCTCCATGCCGTCCGGGAAGTAGTTCTGTCCGGAGAACCCCTCTTCCGTGTCCGGGTCGTAGGCGTAGCCGGCGCCGTAGCCGAGGTCCTTCATCAGGCGGGTCGGGGCGTTGAGGATGTGGCTGGGCGGGGCCAGAGAGCCGGTCTCGCGGGCGGCCTTGCGCGCCGCGCCGAAGGCCTTGTAGACGGCCACCGATTTGGGCGCGCAGGCCATGTGCACGCAGGCCTGGGCCAGGGCCAGCTCGCCCTCGGGGCTGCCGAGGAAGTCGTAAGTGTCCTTCGCCGCGTTGCACAGCAGCAGGCTCATCGGATCGGCCGCGCCGATGTCCTCGCTGGCCATGCGGGTCAGGCGGCGGGCGATGAACAGCGGGTCCTCGCCGCCCTCGAGCATGCGCGCCAGCCAGTAGAGGGCCGCGTCGGGATCGCTGCCGCGCACCGACTTATGC
>CANJYY010000073.1 GCA_947479185.1 Caulobacteraceae bacterium | reverse complement strand
GTCTGGCCCTCGATCCCTTCCGGCACCAGCTTGAAGGTGTCGGTGACTTCCTTCTGGAAGTAGCGGTCGGCCGAGCCGCGGGCCATGGCCCCCAGCGAGCCCATGCCGCGATAGGATTTGTAGGACCGGCCCTGGTAGAGGAACACCTCGCCGGGCGCTTCTTCCGTGCCGGCGAACATCGAGCCCATCATGGCCACGCTGGCGCCGGCGGCGATCGCCTTGGCCAGGTCGCCGGAGTTCTTGATGCCGCCGTCGGCGATCACCGGAACGTCGCTGTCGCGAGCCGCGCGGTAGGCTTCGGCGATGGCCGTCAGTTGCGGCACGCCGACACCGGCGACGATGCGCGTGGTGCAGATCGAGCCCGGGCCGATGCCGACCTTCACCGCATCGGCGCCGGCGTCGATCAGGGCGCGGGCGGCGTCGTAGGTGGCGATGTTGCCGGCGATGATCTGGACGCGGTTGGTCTCGCGCTTCAGCCGCTCGACGGCGTCGGCGACCTGCTTGGAGTGGCCGTGGGCGGTGTCGATGATGATCACGTCCACGCCGGCCTCGACCAGCGCCAGGGAGCGTTCGAAGCCCGCGTCGCCGACGGTCGAGGCGGCGCCGACGCGAAGGCGGCCCTTCTCGTCCTTGGCGGCGTGCGGATGCTCGGTGGCCTTGTCGATGTCCTTGACGGTGATCAGGCCGACGGCTCGCCCATCGTCATCGACGACGATCAGCCGCTCGATCTTGTTGGTCTTGAGCAGGCTCAGGGCGTCGCCCGAGTCGATGCCCTCGCGGACCGTGATCAGGCCCTCGCGGGTCATCAGCGACGAGGCCTGCAGCCGGTCGTCGGTCTCGAACCGCATGTCGCGGTTGGTCAGGATGCCGACCAGCTTGCCGGTTCCCGGCTCAACCACAGGGAATCCCGAGATTTTCCGCCGCGCCTTGATCTCGCGGATCTCGGCCAGGGTGGTGTCGGGATTGATGGTCAGCGGGTTGATGACCATGCCGCTTTCATAGCGCTTCACCTCACGCACCTGATCGGCCTGTTCGTCGACCGTCAGGTTGCGGTGAAGGATGCCCATGCCGCCGGCCTGGGCCATGGCGATGGCCAGCCGGCTTTCGGTCACCGTGTCCATTGCGGCGGACACGAGCGGGATGTTCAGACTGATCTCACGCGTAAACCGGGACAGGGTCGATACCTGGGTAGGCATCACTTCCGAGGGGCCGGGTTCAAGCAAAACATCGTCGAAGGTAAGCCCTTCGCGAATCTCCATTGGAGTCTCCGTTTTGCGGGCGCGGTATCGTGGCAAAGGGGGTCGGTGTCAATGCCGACGCGGGCCTAGAACAGCTGTTCGAGCTTTTTCCGCAGCCGGTCCCGCTCCGGCAAAGTGATGCCGAAGACGTCTTCGAGCGCGGTCTCGACCTCGGCCGGGCTGGCCAGTCGGCGATGCTCACTGTCCCCGCCCAGGTGATGCGTCGTCAGGTCCAGTCCGCGCAACGTATGACGCAGGCCGTCGTCGACCCGCGCCGCGATCGGCGTGTGCAGGAAATGAGAATTCGGGTGGGTCGAGGTAAAGTGATTGCTGACCTCGTAGTCGATCGGGTTCTGCGGCGTCAGGTCGAACCGGTAGGTCGCCCGCCAGTCGTCGCGGATCAGCACCTCTTCGCGCAGATATCCGTCGCCTTCGTCCACCAGACGGAACGGCTCGTGCGGCGTGGTCTGCTCGACACCCGGCGTGAGCGCGAGCACCCCGGTCAGGGTCCCGCCGCCGAAGCCGATATCGACGATGTAGCCGGCGCCCCCGATCTCCACGCGGTTGATCATGTGCGACCGGGCCGTGATCGTCTCGACAGGCTGGTTCCAGATCACCCGGCCAATCAGACCCGTCACCTGGAAGCCCATGGCGCGGAGCACCGCGAACATCAGGCCGTTCTGCTCGAAACAGTAGCCGCCCCGACCGCCTTGAACGAGCTTGGCCTGAAGCGAGTCCAGGTCGAGCGCGACGGGCAGGCCCAGGAACGGGTTCAGGTTTTCGAACGGAATGACCTTGGCGTGGGCCAGCAGAAGGTCGCGCAGGACCTCAAGTGTCGGGTCGCGCGAGCCGTCGTAGCGAATTCGGGCGAAGTAGGCGTCGAGATCGAGGCTGTCGGTCATGACGAGCAGATAGAGACTCCACCGCCCGCAGCCAAGTCCGGCGGGCCCTTGACGGAGGAAAGCGGCTGGCCGAACGGGGCCCATCTCTTCTAGGCTTGGAGCAAGGGAGAGGCGCCATGACCGACCATGACATTCGTATTGCCGAGGGCGCCGACGGGCCGGTCGAACGCGACCCGGTGATGGACATTCTGGCCCTCGCCTTCAGCACAGATCCGGCGGTCCGCTATATGTTTCCAGGCGCGGCGACCTATCTGGAACACTTCAACCGCCTTGCGACCGGCATGGCCGGCAGCGCGCTGGCGGCGGGCACGGCTTGGGTCGCCGACGATGGCGGGGCGGCGGCGCTGTGGCTCGCGCCGGGCGCGGAGGCCGACAAGGACGCGATCATCGCCCTCGTCGGCGAGGCCGTGGCGCCGGAGCGACAGGCTGTGCTGGGCGAACTCGGCGACCTGATGGACGAATTCCATCCCGCCGAGCCGCACTGGTATCTGTCGATGATCGGCGTCGATCCGTCCCGGCAGGGCCAGGGCCTGGGATCAGCCCTGCTGAAGGCCGGCCTCGCCCGCTGCGACGCCGACGGCCTGCCGGCCTATCTCGAGAGCTCCAGCCCGAAGAACGTCCCGCTCTACGAGCGTCACGGCTTCGAAGTCATCGGCCTGATCAAGCCGGGCGACCATCCAGGCCTGATCCCGATGTTCCGGGCGGCGCGGCGCTAGCCCCGGAAACCCGTCGCCACGAGGAACACCTCAGAGCTGTCCGCCCGGCTGGCCTTGGGCTTCACATGCTGGACCTTATCGAAGTGCTTCTTCAGGTCGCGGATGATCTGGGCCGTCTCGCCGCCCTGGAAGGCCTTGGCGACAAAGCTGCCGCCGGGCTTGAGCACCTCGATGGCGAAGGCGGCGGCCAGCTCGATCAGGCCGACGATGCGCAGGTGGTCGGTCTCGCGGTGACCGACGGTGTTGGGGGCCATGTCCGACAGCACGATGTCCGGCGGGCCACCGAGCATCTCGATCAGCAGCGGGCCGGCGGCCGGGTCGGTGAAGTCCATCTGGATCATCTCGGCCGGCGGCAGCGGATCGACCGGCAGCAGGTCGATGCCGACGATCTTGCCGGCCCCGCGCTTGATAGCCATCTGCACCCAGCCGCCGGGCGCGCAGCCCAGGTCGATGATCTTGCAGCCCGGCTTCACCAGTTTGAACCGGTCGTCGATCTCGGTGAACTTGAAGGCCGCGCGGCTGCGATAGCCCATGGCCCGGGCCTCGGCCGAGAACGGGGCGTTGATCTGCCGCTCCAGCCAGGCCTGGGACGAGGGCCGGCGGCCCTTGGCCGTCTTCAGCCGCGCGGGCTTGCCGCGGCCGACGCCGTCGTTGCCCCCCGTGGGGAGGCGGACCATGCGGCGCTTGGGGGGAGGCTCTTCGTCACTCATGACGCCGCTTCTACAGGTTTTCGGCCGCCGCCGCCCCGTTTGCGTCGCCGGCGCGGCTGTTCATCGCTCATCAGGCTCATCAGCAGGCCTTCGCGCAGGCCGCGATCGGCCACCCGGACCCGTTCGCAGGGCCACATTTCCTGTACCGCCTGAAGGATCGCGGCGCCGGCCAGCACCAGATCGGCGCGGTCCGGCCCGATGCAGGGCTGCGCCGCGCGCTCGGCCGGGGTCCAGGCCAGCAGCCGGCTGATCGTGCCGTCGCACTCATCGCGGGTCATCCACAGGCCGTCGACGAGGTTGCGGTCATAGCGCGGCAGGTCGAGGTGCAGGCCCGCCAGGCTGGTGATGGCGCCCGAGGTGCCGACCATGTGGGCGCCGCCGGCGTCAAAGATCTCCCGGAAGGAGTCGGCGTGCGGAAAGGCGGCGATCCGTTCCTTGACCGCGTCGACCATGGCGCGGAACCAGCCCTGGACGTCGCCGCCGGCCTCGGGAAAGCGCTCGGCCAGCGTCACGACGCCAATCGGCACCGACAGCCAGGCCTTGATCGGCAGACGCCAGGGCGCGAACTGGCGCGGCCGGGCGTCGAGCCCCTGCCCCTTCAGGTCGACCCAGCTGAGCTCGGTCGAGCCGCCGCCGACATCGACCACCAGCGCCGCCTGCGCCTCGCGGTCGAGCAGGTTGACGCAGCCGGCGACCGACAGGTGCGCCTCTTCCTTGGGGGTGATGATCTGCAGCCGCAGGCCGGTCTCGCTGGCCACGCGGGCGATGAATTCGGGACCATTCTCGGCCTGGCGGCAGGCCTGGGTGGCGATGGCCTTGATGCGCACGCACTTGCGGCGGCGAATCTTCTCGGCGCAGACGGTCAGGGCGGCCAGGGCCCGGTCCATGGCCTCGTCGGACATGCGGCCGGTCAGGGTCAGGCCCTCGCCGAGCCGGACAATGCGCGAATAGGCCTCGACGACGCGGAATCCGCCATGGGTCGGCGTGGCGACCAGCAACCGGCAGTTGTTCGTGCCGAGGTCCAGCGCGGCGTAAGCCGGCGGTGGCCCGCCATGGGGCCGTGGGCGGTCCCCGCGGGGTCCGCCTTGCGCACGGGGCGCCTCCGACATGGTTTCATACCTGTCTGCGCAGGCGTCCAGGATGGGGCGCCTCGTTTCAAGGCCGACTGTAGCGGCCCGTTTCGCGCAGCGGAAGGCATTGACTTGCCTAACGTCGCCGGCCCTCTACGTTCATCTTCCAGTCAGGGGCGACGCGCTAGATTCCCGGGATCATGAACGCCAGACTTGCCAAATTTGCGATCGGCCAGGTGGTCAGACACCGGATCTTTCCGTTCCGGGGCGTGATCTTTGACGTCGATCCGGAGTTCGCCAACACCGAGGAATGGTGGTCGTCGATCCCCGAGGACATCCGTCCGCGCAAGGATCAGCCGTTCTACCACCTGCTGGCCGAGAACAACGAGAACACCTACGTCGCCTACGTCTCGGAGCAGAACCTGCTGCCGGACGATACGGGCGAGCCGGTCGGCCACCCGCATGCCTCGCTGATCTTTGAAGGCTTCGAGGACGGCCACTACAACATGCGGCCACGCATCGCGCATTGAGCGCCTTCGTTGCGTCCTTCGAGACGCTCGCTTGAGGCTCGCTCCTCAGGATGACGCAGAGGGTTGGACTTCAAGGATTTTCGTCATGGTGAGGAGCGATCCCTCAGGATCGCGTCTCGAACCACGCAACATCCTTCCCCGAAACCGCCAGAACCCGGGCGCCTTCGAACGGATATTGCGCGCCGAACGCCCTATCCTCGCCCCATGAGCGCAGACGGCTTCACCAACGGCCCGCCCCCCGGGGCGGCGGCGGACTGGACCATCGACCAGGGGTGGGACGCCTACACGCCCGCCGAACACGCCGTCTGGGATACGCTCTACGAGCGCCAGACCGCGCTGCTGCCGGGCTACGCCTGCGAGGAATTCCTGCACGGGCTGGACGCGCTGGACCTGCACCGGGGCGGCATTCCCGACTTCCGCAAGATCAACGAGGACCTCAAGCGGCTGACCGGCTGGACGGTAGTCGCCGTGCCGGGTCTCGTGCCGGACGACGTCTTCTTCGAGCATCTGGCCAACCGGCGCTTCCCCGCCGGCCAGTTCATCCGGCGCGCCGACCAACTGGACTACCTGCAGGAGCCGGACATCTTCCATGATGTCTTCGGCCACGTGCCGATGCTGACCAACCCGGTGTTCGCCGACTACATGCAGGCCTATGGCGAAGGCGGCCTGCGCGCCGCCGGCCGGGGCCAGCTGCACAATCTGGCGCGGCTCTACTGGTACACGGTCGAGTTCGGCCTGCTGGAGACGCCCAAGGGCCTGCGCATCTATGGCGCGGGCATCGTCTCCTCGCGGTCGGAGTCGCTCTTTGCCCTCGATGACCCCTCCCCCAACCGCATCGGCTTTGATCTGGAGCGGCTGATGCGCACGCCCTACCGGATCGACGACTTCCAGCAGGTCTATTTCGTCATCCCCTCGCTGCAGGCCCTGCTGGACGCGACCCTGCAGGACTTCGCGCCAATCTATGAACGGCTGGACGGCGCGGCGGACGTCCCGATCGACGTCATTCTGGACACCGACCGGGTCTTCACGCGAGGAACGCAGGCCTATGCCGCGGCGGGCGGCAGGCTGGCCGGCGCAGAGCGCACAGCGGACTGACGTTTCAGCCCGAACAGCGGTCGCAGGATCGGCACGCGCCGCACCACCTCGTAGGTCAGGAAGCAGGCGGCGAACGTCGTGGCGATCAGGATCGCGGCCTCGAGCGCCTGGTTGAGTCCAACCCTGGCGAGGTGATGGCCGACCACGATGATCACCGTCTGATGGACGATGTAGAACGGGAACACACCCAGGGTCAGGTAGGTCAGCACCGGGCCGCCGCGGGTCAGATGCTTGCCGCCAAATCCGAGGATGGCGGCGATCGCGCACCATTGGTCGACGGCGTAGACGACCCGCATCAGCTGCCGCAGCGCTTCCGGCGGATGGGCGTCGTCCGCGCGATACTGCCAGGCGTAGGCGGCGAAGGCCGCCCAGGCCACCAGCGCCAGGGTCAGGGCGGGCCACCGCAGCCGGACGAACTCGTCCCGCATGGACAGGGACCGGGCGGTCAGGAATCCGAACAGGAACGCCGACAGGCTGACGGCGTGATTGTACCAGTCGTCGACCAGGGCGTGGGTGACATCGAAGATCGGGGCCAGCACCAGGCGAAAAACGGCCAGCAGCAGAACCGGCCAGACCAGAAGGCCCCAGCCCCTCAGGCTGTCGGCCAGCCAGTCGCCCAGCCGCGTGACCGGCGCCCGCGCCATCTTCAGGACCAGCGCCAGTACAAGGCTGTAGACCAGCAGGTAGGCCACGAACCACATGTGGTTCCAGGTCGGGGTGATCAGACAGCCGTCGGCGTCACACCAGTGGCCCGACGCGGTGACGTATTTCGCGTAGAAGGACCAGAACGGCTCGGCCAGTTGCGGCGCCTGTTCGACGATCTCGTAGAAGCTCTGCGGCGGCACGATGACCAGCATGGCGAAGATCAGCGGCGGAAGCAGGCGCCAGAGTCGCGCGCCGGCGAGACCGCCGGCGGTCATCTTGTCAGCCATGAACCGCGTCGCCGCGCCCGAGACCAGGAACAGCAGCGTCAGCCGCCAGGGGTTGGTCAGCAGCATCAGCGGCTCGATGGCCTCGACCGGATGCGGGCTCTTCACATGGAAGTCCCAGGGCACATAGAACATGCCGACGTGGTAGAGGATCAGCAGGAAGAAGGCGCCCACGCGGATCCAGTCAAGGTCGGGGCGACGGTCGGAAATCTGGCTCATGGAGCGGGCTCGCGAATGGACAACGCGTCTCGATTTGCCTGCTTCGGCGCGCTGCGCCACGGCGAGGCCATGGCCGGCGCGGCCGGCGTGACGAGCGGGGCATGGCTGTGACGAACGGCGCGCCAGGCGGGACGAGCGGGACCGAGCTGCGCGCCTTCGCCTGGGGCGCCGGCGCCACGGCGGCGATCGTCCTTGGCGTCACCCTGGTCAATGTCGCCACCATCCGCCACGACATGGACCACATCGACTGGCGCGAGCCGTGGATCTGGGAGGGCAGCAGCGCCCTCGCGCTGTGCTCCCTGCTGTGGCTTCCCTGGCTGGCCCAGAAGCTGGCCCCGCTTGAGGAATGGCGCAGCCCGCGGGCCTGGCTGGTCCATGCCGTCGCCCTGCTGGCCTGGTCAGCCGCCCATGTGACCGGCTTCCTGTTGCTGCGCCACGGCGCCTATGCCCTGATCGGCGACGCCTATCAGTACGGCCCTCTGCGGACCGAGTTTCCCTACGAACTGCGCAAGGACCTGCTCAGCTACAGCCTGGCCTCCAGCGCCTTCTGGGTGGCGCGCCGCCTGGTGTTGCAGTCGACGGCCACCGCGCCGGATCAGCCGGCGACCTTCGACATCCGCGACGGCGCCAGGGTCACCCGGGTGGCCATCACCGACATTCTCGCCGTGGCTTCGGCCGGCAACTACGTCGAGGTCCATCTGGCCGACGGCCGCAAGCCGTTGATGCGCTCGTCCCTCGCCGCCGTCGAAGGCCAGTTGGCGCCGTTCGGGTTCGTGCGCACCCACCGGTCATGGCTGGTCAGCGCCGCGCGCGTCACGGCCCTGACGCCGGCGGGCTCGGGCGACTACACCGTGGCGCTGGGGTCGCTTGACGCGCCATTGTCCCGGCGCTTTCCGGCGGCGCTGATGCGGCTGCGGGGCGGCTAGACGGGACAGACATCCCAGGGTGTCTGTCCCTAGCGCTGGAAGGGATAGAAGCCGCCGCCCAGATCCAGGAGGCCCGTCAGCTCATCCAGCGCCCGGCGGCTCTCGACCAGCAACTGGGGATCGGCGAGGTCGGCGGGGCGCAGGCGGTCGCGGTAGTGGCTGTTGGCCCAGGCGATCAGGCGGTCATGCAGAGCCGCGTCGAACCGCTGGGCCGGGTTGGCCGCGGCCAGTTCGGCGTCCGTCAGCGCCACGCGCAGCCGCAGGCAGGCCGGACCGCCGCCGTTGCGCATGCTCTGGCGGACGTCAACGTAACGCACCGCGCCGATCGGGCCGTTCGAGGCGATGGCCCGGTCGACGGCGTCCTTCGCGCGCGGCGTCTCGGCCGTCTCCATCGGCGCGATCAGCGTCAGCCGATCCTCGCCGGGCAGGCTCACCAGCATCGAGTTGAACAGGTAGCTGCGAATGGCGTCGCCGAGCGGCAGGTCGGCCGACGCGATCTCGGCGAACTGCGGCTCGAACCGGCCGGCGGCGGCGGCGCGGATGTCGGCCTGGACCCGCGCCGAATCCTCGAAGGCGGCTTCATGGAAGAACAGGCAGGTTTTCGCGCCCACGCAGACGACGTCGTTGTGGAACACCCCGGCCTCGATGGCCGCGCGCGCCTGGCGGGCGAACACCGCGCCGGTTGCGCCGTGGCGGCGGGCGACGGCCTCGAACGCCTGCAGCGTCTGGCGGGCGGGGAACCGGCCCTGCCAGCTTTCCCAGGCCTCGCGGCCCCAGACGAACAGGTTGACCCCGGCCTCGCCGTGGTCGGCGCACAGCCGCACATGGTTGGCCGCGCCCTCGTCGGCGAAGTGCGGCGCGGCGGGCAGCGGGTCGTGGACCGCGAAGCGGGCCTCGTCCGGGAACAGGCGGCGCAGGGCGCGCGTCGTCTGCCCGCCTTCTAGGCTGCGGTGCAGGTTGGTCAACAGGTTGGCCGGTGTGAAATGCACCCGGCCATCGGCGGCGTCGGCGCTCGGCGTCACCGTGGCAGCGTTGGCGGCCCACATCGGCGAGGCCGAGCAGGCCGTGTTGAGCAGCTCCGGCGCCTGTTTCGCGGCCGTTTCGATGACCGCCGCGTCCGTGCCGGAAAAGCCGATCGCGCGCAGGAAGCCGACGTCCGGCCGCTCATGCGGCGGCAGCACGAACTGCGGCAGGCCGAGATCGGCCATCAGCCGCATCTTGCCGAG
>CANJYY010000072.1 GCA_947479185.1 Caulobacteraceae bacterium | reverse complement strand
CCTTCGGAGGGCAACGCTCTATCCAGCTGAGCTACGGGTGCGGATCGCTGGCGGAGGCGGGTCAATAGCGGAAAGATTGGCCCGGCGCTACCCCACCGCCAGCCAGATAAAGCGGGCGATGAACAGGACCGCCAGCAGGTAGAGCATCCAGTCGCCGGCGCGGGCCTGTCCGCGGGCCAGTTTCAGCAGGGCGTAGGCGACGATGCCGAAGGCCAGGCCGTTGGCGATCGAGAAGGTCAGCGGGATGGCGATCAGCGTCAGGAAGCCGGGAATGGCCACCAGCGGGTCGTCCCAGTCGCTGGCCGCCAGCGGGGCCATCATCAGGGCGCCGACAAGGATCAGGGCCGGGGCGGTGGCCGCCGCCGGGATGATCTGGGCGAACGGTGCGAACACCAGGGCGACGAGGAACAGCAGGCCGACGACCACCGCGGTCAGGCCGGTGCGGCCGCCCGCGGCGACCCCGGCGGCGCTCTCGATATAGCTGGTGGTGGTGGTCGTGCCAGCCAGCGAGCCGAAGATGGCCGCCGCCGCGTCGGTCAGCAGGATGCGGTTGAGGCGCGGGATGGATCCGTCCGGCGCCGACAGGCCCGCGCGCCGGGTCACCGCCACCAGGGTGCCGACATTGTCGAACAGGTCGACGAACAGGAACACCACGACGATCTCGATCAGGGCCATGGCCGCGCCCTTGCCGCCGACGCCGAGCGCAGTGGGAATGTCGAGGCGGAAGGCGGTCGAGGTGAGCGCCTCGAGGCTGTAGTCGACCGGCGTCCAGTGCACGGCCCCGACGGCCCAGGCCAGGGCCGTGGTGGCTAGGATCCCCACCAGCATGGCCGCGCGGATCCGCCAGGCCAGCAGGGCGCCGGTCAGCACCAGGCCGAACAGCGCCAGCGCCGCCGTCGGCGTGGTCAGGTCGCCCAGCGCCACCGTGGTCGCCGGGTCGGCCACGACGATGCTCGCGCCCTTGAGACCGATGAAGGCGATGAACAGGCCGATGCCGGCGGCGATGGCCGCATAGAGCGAGGTCGGGATGGCCCCGACGATCAGCCGCCGCACGCCGCTGACCGTCAGGATCAGGAACAGCACCCCCGACAGGAAGACGCAGCCGAGCGCCGTCTCCCACGGCAGGCCCATGCCCTTGACCACGGTGTAGGTGAAATAGGCGTTCAGCCCCATCCCGGGGGCGAGCGCGATGGGGTAGTTGGCGACCAGCCCCATCATGATCGAGCCGAAGGCCGCCGCCAGGCAGGTGGCCGCCGCCGCGCCTGCCGCCGGCATGCCCGCGTCGGCCAGGATCGTCGGGTTGACGAGGATGATGTAGGCCATGGTCAGGAAGGTCGTCAGACCCGCCATCACCTCGGTCCGCACGGCCGTGCCGTTTTCCCGCAACCTGAAGAAACGCTCGAGCATCACCGCGCCCCCGGACGACAGGCGGTCAGGGTAGCGGCGCCCGCGTCGAGGGCAAGCCGGGCGATCGCGACTCTTCCGGTTGTGTGGAGTGGATATTTCGCGTACCGGTGGTTTTCAACGCGCGTCCTTGGGGGGCCGCATGCCCGGTTTCGTGTCGCTTCAATCGCTTGTGGAAGCCATCGCCGGCTCGGTCGCCGACGCCCAGACGCTGGTCGCGCGCGGCCAGCTCGAGGGTCTGGCCGGGTTTCTCGACGACGAGGGGCGGCCCAGGACGCTGGACCTGCGAATCCCCTCGATCCGGCCTGGCGCCAGGCCGGGCGATGAGGACGTCTACGCCGCCCCGTTGATGGCCCTGGTGCCCCACACGGCGATGCGGATCCGGCAGGTCGAGGTGAAGTTCAGCATGGAGCTGGGCGACCTGCACGACGAGGGGCCGGCGCCCGGCGAAACCCGCACCGGAGTCGATCCGCGCACGGCCACGCGGCGCAGCCTGACGGTCAATCCGGCGGCGAGCGGCGCGGCGGACGGCCGCGGAACCACCGCTGATGTCACCCTGCTGGTCGAATGTCTGGACATGCCCGAGGGGCTGGCCCGTCTGATCGATGAGGTGGTCAAGACGCAGGGCTATCGCCCCCCTGGCGATCCCGGCCCGAAATCGCCGCCACCCGCGCCGCCGCCGGAGCCCGGCCCGGACACCCCGCCGGGTCCGCGAAAGGGCGATACACCCTCACCGCCGCCCGTCACGCCCGGGAAGGGCGACCCGCCAACCCCGTCGCCCGACGCGAAGGGCAAGGGCGCGCCGGTCCCCGACCGCATCCCGCGGGAAAAGCCCAAGACCTGATCCGCCGCCACCCGAGAAAGGCACGTCCCGACCATGACCCAGACCGCCGAAGAGTTCACCAACCTGCCGCTCGCCATGCTCATCGCCGCACCCCTCACGGCCTCTGGCGAGGCGTCCAAGATGCTGGCCAACATCACGGCCGACTTCATTCGCGAGATCGGCTTCCTGCCGCCCGATGAGGACTCTGAAGACCCCAATGCGGTTGGCGCGATACGCATGGCGCGCTTCGGCTTCACCCGCCCCAGTCCGACCGTGCCGGGTCAGGTTGACCAGGTCGTCGCCGACTTCCCGCTGATCTCGATGGTTTCGGTGCCCGCCCTGCAGATCAAGACTGTCGACGTGACCTTCGAGATGGAGGTGCGCACGGCCTCCGCCTCCGTCGAGTCGAGCGACTCCTCGATCAGCGGCTCGCTGGAGGTCCGGCAGCGCTGGGGCTCCGGCAGCGCCAAGCTGAACATCGCCGGCTCGGTATCCTCGCACAAGGAGAACACCCGCAGCAGCGACACCTCGGCCAAGTACAGCATCGCGATCCACGCCGTGGACCCCGGGATGTCCGAAGGGCTGCAGCGGGTGATGGACATCCTCAATGCGGCGATCACCGCCCCGCCGCCGCCCGCGCCGCCGACGCCCCTTCCGGCTCCGGAATAGGGTCGGCGACGCGGGTCAGGGCGCTCAGGTCATCTTGAAGCGGATCGGCACCGACTTTGGCCCGCAGACGAAGCTGGCTTCCATCCGCTTGGGCTCGCCGTCGAGTTCGACGCTTTCGAGGCGCGGCAGCAGCTCTTCCCAGAGGACGCGCATTTCCATGCGGCCGAGGTGCTGGCCGAGGCAGACGTGGGCGCCGTAGCCGAAGGCGACGTGCTTGTTCGGGCTGCGCTCGATGTCGAACTTGAACGGGTCGGTGAAGGCCGCTTCGTCGCGGTTGCCGGACGGATAGCTGAGCAGCAGCCAGTCGCCCTTGGCGATCTTCTGGCCGGCGACCTCGGCGTCGGCGGTGGCCGTGCGCATGAAGTGCTTCACCGGCGTTTCCCAGCGGATCGATTCCTCGACCAGGCCCGGGATCAGCGACAGGTCGGCCTTCACCTTGGCGAACTGGTCGGGGTTCTGGGCCAGGGCCCACATGCCGCCGGAGGTGGTGTTGGAGGTGGTGTCGTGGCCGGCCGTGGCGGCGATGATGTAGTAGCTCATCGCTTCCAGGTGGCCGAGCGGCTTGCCCTCGATCTGGCCGTTGGCGATCACGCTGGCCAGGTCATTGCGCGGGTTGGCGCGGCGGTCCTCGGTCATGGCGTTGAAGTAGGTCATGAAGTCCATGACCGTGGCCTGCACGGCGGCCAGGCCGGCGTCGGCGTCGGTGATGGCCGAGCCGCTGCGGTTCAGTTCCGGGTCGGCGCTGCCGAACAGTTCCTGGGTCAGCTTGAGCATGCGCGGCTCGTCGATCTCCGGCACGCCGAGGACCTCCATGATCACGTGCAGCGGATAGAGGAAGGCCACGTCGCGGGCGAAGTCGCAGCGGTCGCCCTTGGCGGCCATGCGGTCGACGAAACCCTTGGCGATCTCACGAATGCGCGCCTCAAGGCCGCGGATGTTCTGCGGCAGGAACCAGGCCTGGGTCAGGCGCCGGTAGTTCATGTGGTCGGGGTTATCCATCTGGACCAGCGAGCGGACCAGGTGCGGTGAACCGCCGGTCATCGCGCGAACCTTCTGGTCCATGACGATCGGCGTCACCACGGTGGCCCGGTCGCCGTTGTGGAACAGGTCGTTCTGCTTCTCGATCTCCTGGATGTCGGCGAAGCGGGTCACGACCCAGAAGGGATCAAAGCCCTCGGGCTGGGCCTGGGCGAGCGGCGCGTTCTCGCGCAGCCACTTGAAGGCGTCGTCGACGCGCTTGCCGTCGGCGTAGGCTTTCGGGTCAACGATGGTGTTGGCCACGTCCTGGGGAATCATCATGGGTCTGGCTTCCTGATCAGTCCTCACCGCCTGTCATCGGCGGCTGTCCGGAAAACGCTAGCACTCACTTGCTATACAGCCAACAAGTAAGTTAGAGAATTGACATGGCTCAGTCCACACCCCTCGATCGAACACGCCGGACCCAGGCCCAACGCCGCGACGAATCCGAGCAGAAACTGCTGCGGGCGGCGGGCGATGTGATCGCCGAGCGCGGCGTGACGGCGGCGACCTTCGAGGCGATCGGGGCCCAGGCGGGGTACAGCCGTGGCCTGGCGACGCAGAAGTTCGGCTCCAAGCAGGGCATGATCGAGGCCCTGATCACCCATCTGCACGCCCGGCAGGACGCGGTGCTGGGCGAACGCGGCGTCGACGCCATGCCCGGCCTCGAGGCGCTGCTGACCTATGTCGATCTCTATCTGCGCGACCTGTCGCTGAAGGGCGAAGGCCGCGCCTATTTCATGCTGCTGGCCAGCGCCATCGCCGACCTGTCGGCGCTGCGCGCGGCCTTCGCTGTGTCTCACGAACGGGTCGAGCGCCGGCTTGAAGCCATGGTCCTGCGCGGCCAGACCGAGGGCGCCATCCGCCGCGACCTCGACGCCGACGCCGCGGCCCTGATCGTCGGCAGCCTGCTGCTCGGCCTGTCGATCCAGTGCCTGATCGATCCGGATCTGGACCTCGAACCGATCCGCACCACCAGCCTCGCGACCCTGCGGCTCAGCTTCGCCGCCGTCGCACCTCCGGAGGGATAACCCATGGCCGACGCCGCGCCCTACAAGACCTGGCAGTGCCGCACCTGCGGCTTCATCTATGACGAGGCCGAGGGCGACCTCGGCGAGGGCCTCGCGCCCGGCGCCCGGTGGGCCGACATTCCGGCCACCTGGGTCTGCCCGCTGTGCGGCACGCCCAAGGCCGACTTCGACATGATCGAACTCTAGCCCTTCGGCAGGGTCTCGCAGAGGTTCACCGCACGGCGCGCGGCGTCGGCGCGGGCGAAGGCTTCCGCCGTCGGCGCCAGCCGGCGGTCAAGCGCCAGACCCCGCCGGCTGGGCGCGACGACGATCTTCGCCGGATCGATCCCGGCCGGCGTCGCCGCCCCCTTCGCGATCAGCACGATCTCCGCGCCGTCCGGGCCCATGGTCCGGTCATTGAGCGAGAAGAAGTTGTCGGTGTTCGCCCCATAGAGCGACAGCGACGCATAGTCCGCCGCCCCGGCCGCGCGGATGCGGACGGGCCCTTTGCTCACGTCCCAGGCGCAGGCGGCATAGGCCAGGTCGGGCGAGGAGCGGACCACGCGCTGGGTCTCCGGCGTGGTGCGCGGCGCGAAAGCCCAACGATTGACCCCCGCCTCCCCCGCGATGCGCTTCATGGCGATCGACATGATGATCGTCGGCCCGGCGAACAGGGCCATGGCATGGACGGTGGCGGCAATGGCCAGGGTCAGCAGACCCCAGCGGATGAGCGGCTTCATGACGCGCCTCCCGTGCAGGTCTCGCGGGTGACGACGGGCATCGGCGCCAGGGTCGGATCCTTCACCACCGCCGGATCGGGATTGTAGAACCGCAGCAGCAGGGAGACGTCGGTGGCGGTCGCGCTGGAGATCCATAGCCCGTTGGCGGGACGGGCGCCGCCCAGCTGCGCCGACCAGCGGCCGGCCGCGTCGGGCGCCGCGCGGGTCCTGTCGATCGACGGCGCGCCGTCGCTGTTCCGCGCCAGGTAGCCCATGTCATAGAGGGTGATCGACCACCAGCGCACCGGCATGGCGCCGCCGGTGATGCGGTAGCGGCAGTCGGCCCGCAGGGCGGCCCCGGTCGAATCGGTGGCGGTGGTGAAGTAGATCGTCTCGGAGCGGTCCAGCGCCAGCAGACCGCCGACAGCCACCTTCAGCCGGGTGTAGGGATCGGCGCCCTGCGAACCGGCCAGCGGATTGTAGCTCCAGCCGGCATGCGGCACGCCCTTGAACCCGCCGCCGCCGGCGACCAGCCCGACCAGCGAGGCCAGGCCGAGCACCACGCCCGCCAGCGCCGCCGTCGTCACGAAGACGATCCGTCGAAGTCTCATGTCCCCGCCCCCGGCTCTCTGGCCCTAGTCCTTCGTCGGATCCCGCCCGTCCGGGGCATCATAGGTCAGCGCCAGGAAGACGTCCTCGAGATCGGGGTCCTCGGTGGCGATGTCCTTGATGTGCAGGCCGCTGGCCCGCACCGCCGCCAGCACCTGCTCGACGCTGGACTGGCCGGTCTTGTAGGTCACCGAGAAGGACCCGCCGCTGCGCAGCTTCGTCTCGAAGCCGGTCAGGTCGGGGGCCGTGGCCACCGGCTCCTCGGGCGTGACCACCACGTTGCGGGTGTCCAGCCGCTGCAGCAGGGTGCTGGTCGGCTCGCAGGCGACCACCTCGCCCCGGTTGACGATGGCGATCTGGTCGCAGAGCTCCTGCGCTTCCTCGAGGTAGTGGGTGGTCAGGACGATGGTCACACCCAGCCGGTTGAGGCCGAGCACATAGTTCCACAGCTGGCGGCGAAGCTCGACGTCGACACCGGCGGTCGGCTCGTCGAGGATCAGCACCGGCGGATTGTGCACCATGGCCTTGGCCACCATCAGCCGGCGCTTCATGCCGCCCGACAGCTGGCGGACATAGGCGTCGGCCTTGTCGGTCAGGCCCAGTGCGGCGAGCAGCTCGTCGGTGCGGCGCTCCTTCTTCGGCACGCCGTACATGCCGGCCTGGGTTTCCAGCGACTCGCGGGGCGTGAAGAACACGTCGGCGGCCAGTTCCTGCGGCACCACGCCGATGGCGGCGCGGGCGTCGCGCGGCCGGCTGTCGATGTCGCGACCCCAGATCTTCACCGTGCCGGACGACTTGTGCGCCAGCCCGGCGAGGATGTTGATGAAGGTCGACTTGCCGGCCCCGTTCGGGCCCAGCAGGCCGAAGATCGAGCCGCGCGGGATCTTCAGGTCAATGCCGTTGAGGGCCAGCTTTTCAGGCGTGGTCTTCGTCGCGGCGTAGCGCTTCACCAGGCCGGTGGCCTCGATGGCGTAATCGGGCAGGTCCATTCGGGCTTTCTTGACGGTCCGGATCAATTGACGCCCCGGCGGGGCCTCGCATAGGTATGCGCCAGACGCCGCCACGCCAAGGGCGGGATTGGGAAGAGATCAATGGCCCGCAAGACCACGGCGAAGACGACCAGTGGGACGACCCCCACCGCGACGACCGCGGCGGCGGCGAGCTTCCCCGCGCCGGAGTCGGTGACCGTCCGCTCGCACCGCATCGCCTGCGAGGGCGTCGGCGGGGCGCTCGGCCATCCGCGCGTCTGGCTCGAGATGGGCGGCTCCGGCTTCGTCGACTGCCCCTACTGCGACCGCCGCTTCATCGCCGCGACCGCGCCGGGCGACGAGGACGAGCGTCTGGCCCCCGGCGTCTACGAAGGTTCGGCCGGGCACTAACCCCCTCAGCTGAACCCGAACGGCACGACCCTGTTGCCGGCGTCGTGCCCGATGTCGGCGCTGCCCAGATACGGGATGCCCGAGCGCTCGCACCACTGACGGCAGACATCCTCGGCGGTCATGCCGAAGTCGGGATCGTTGGGCGGGATGTCGCTGCAGCGGCCGAGGCGAATGCCGGCGACCCTGCGGACGCCCGCATTGCCGGTGATGTGAAACAGCGCCCGGTCCAGCCGGTACATGTACTCGCCGACGTCCTCGAGCAGCAGCTCATGATCGGTCAGGTCCGGCTGAAGCGCGGTGCCGAGCAGCTGGCTGAGCACGGTGATGTTGAACGCCGCCGCCTTGCGGCCGGGCGTCAGGCCGGGCTCGAGCGCCGCGCGGTCGCCGTCTGCGATCCAGGCCAGGGCCCGGGCGATGGCCGCCTCGCCGCCCGGCCGGCGGATGTCGTGCGCCACGGGGCCGTGGGTCGGGCGGCCGATCCCCGCCTTGTGCAGGCCCGCCAGCACGAAGCCGGTGTCACTGAAGCCCATGTAGATCTTGTCCCGCGCCGCACCGGTCAGACCGGCGAGGATCGCCTCGGCCGGACGGTTGGAGCCGTAGCCGCCGCGGGCCACCCACAGGGCGTCGAACGCCGGGTCGTTGGCCACGCGCAGGAAGCCCTCGGCCCGTGCCGCGTCATCGCCGGCGAAGTGGTTGTGGGTCAGGAAACACTGCGGATCAAACACGAGTTCGACCCGGCCGTCCGGGTAGAGACGGCGGACCAGGGCCTCGACCTCGGCCGGCACGGCGGGGTCGATACGCGAGGCGGGGGCGACGACGCCGATCCTGACCGGTTTGACCATCTGCTCGCGAACCTGTCGGGCGGTTTGTCACCCTGCCCCTGACCGTATATTTCCCGGGGATGATTCAGGACAGACCCTACTTCTTCTGCGGGATTGGCGGCAGCGGCATGCTCCCCCTGGCCCTGATCGTCCAGGCGACCGGCGCGACCGTCGAAGGCTCCGACCGGGCCCTCGACCAGGGCCGCACGGCGCCCAAGTTCGAGTTCCTGCGCGCCCGGGGCATCACCCTGTTCGCGCAGGACGGCAGCGGCGTCACACGGCCCGAGCAGATCATCGTCGCCACCGCCGCGGTCGAGGACACGGTGCCCGACGTGGTCGCCGCCCGGCGGGTCGGGGCGACCCTGCTGTCGCGCGCCGAACTGCTGGCCGACCTGTTCAACGGCGCGCCGCAGTCGGTCGGCGTGGCCGGCACCAGCGGCAAGTCGACGACCACGGCGATGATCGGCTGGATCCTGCACCGCACGGGCCGCGACCCGACGGTGATGAACGGCGCGGTGATGAAGAACTTCGTCACCGAGGACACGCCCTTCGCCAGCGCCCTGGTCGGCCAGGGCGGGCTGTTCGTCAGCGAGGTCGACGAGAGCGACGGCTCGATCGCCCGCTACTGGCCGCAGGTCGCGGTGATCAACAACATCAGCGAAGACCACAAGACGATGGACGAGCTGCGGGTGCTGTTCCGCGACTACGCCCTGAAGGCCCGCACGGTGGTGCTGAACCTCGACAACGACGAGACGGCGCGGCTCGCCCATGAGCTGCCGCATGAGCGCCAGATCAGCTGGAGCTTCGAGAACCCCTCCGCTGATCTGTATGCGGACGATATCACGCCGGCGCCCGACTCGATCGCCTTCCGCCTGCACGAACAGACGAGCGGCGAGATGCTTCAGGTGCGACTGAAGGTCCCCGGCCGGCACAATGTGGCCAACGCCCTGGCCGCCATCGGGGCCGTGCGGGCGCTGGACGTGCCGCTGGCCGAGGCCGTGGCCGCCATCGAGGGCTACGAGGGCGTCAAGCGGCGGCTGGAGGTCGTCGGCGGCAAGGGCGGGATCACCGTCATCGACGACTTCGCCCACAACCCGGACAAGATCGCCGCCACGCT
>CANJYY010000071.1 GCA_947479185.1 Caulobacteraceae bacterium | reverse complement strand
GCAAGGGCGCGCGTGGCGGACGTCGCGCAACGAACCGCCATCGGCGGGTATTACGTCGAATTAACCCCGCTCGCGTTGCGGCGCGCGCGCCGGGGGCCTACCCCTTGCGGCAGCTCATCAGCGCCCAGGGAGGCCGCCCCGTGCAAAATCGCCGTCATTTCCTCTTCTCCGCCGCCGCCGCCGGCGCGGTCGCCGCCTCTATTTCCCCGAAGGACGCCTTCGCCGCCGCCACCGCCTCGCCGGGCAGCGATCCGGCCACGGCCGCCCGGGTCAACGCCCTCTATGACGATTTCGTCGCCCGGCAGCTCCGCCGCTCACCGGAAGCGGCCACCAGCCTTGGCATCGACAAGGGCGACATGGCCTGGACCAAGTCGCTGCTGTCCGACGTCTCGCTGACCGCCCAGAGGGAAAACGGCGCGACGGGCATCGAGCAACTCAAGGCGCTTCGGGCCATCGACCGCAGCAAGCTGGCCGGCCTCGACGCGGCCAGCTACGACACGGTCGAGTTCGTCCTCGCCAACGGCCAGGCGTTCACCGAGAAATTCGAGTACAACGGCGCCTATGGCGGCGCGCCCTATGTCATCTCGCAGCTGACCGGCGCCTATCAGCAGGCCCCCGACTTCCTCGACAGCCAGCACACCATCGAGACCAGGGCTGACGCCGACGCCTATCTGTCGCGGGTCGAGGATTTCGGCCGGATGCTCGACCAGGAGGTCGAGGTCGCCCGGCATGACGCCGCGCTCGGCGTGATCCCCGCCGACTTCACCATCGACAAGGCGCTGATCCAGTTCAACGCCATGCTGGGCGTCGCGCCGGACGCCTCGCCGCTGGTCACCTCGGTGGCCCGTCGCGCGAAGGAGAAGGGCATCACCGGCGACTATGCCGGCGTCGCCGCCAGGCTCTACGCCGAGAAGGTCCGTCCGGCCCTCGCGCGTCAGGCCGCCCTGCTCGAAGGCTGGCGTCCCAAGGCCGTGCATGACGCCGGCGTGTGGCGGCTGCCGAAGGGCGATGAGTACTATCTGACGGCGCTGGAGAACTACACGACCTCCAAGATCACGCCGGACGAGGTCCACCAGACCGGCCTCGACATGGTCGCCAGCCTCAGCGCCCAGGCCGACAAGCTGATGCGCAAGGTCGGCTACACCAGCGGCACCGTCGGCGAGCGCTTCCGCCAGATGTATTCGGACCCGAAGCAGCACTATCCGAACACGGACGAAGGCAAGGTCCAGCTGATCGCCGACCTGAACGACAAGGTGAAGGCGATCACGCCCCTGCTGCCGAAATACTTCGGCCAGCTGCCCAAGGCGCCGCTGGAAATCCGCCGCGTGCCCAAGGCGATCGAGGCCGGCGCGCCGGGCGGCTACTACAATTCGCCGAGCCTCGATGGTTCGCGCCCCGGCATCTACTGGATCAACCTGCGTGACAGCGCCGAGCAACCGAAGTTCACCCTGTCGACCCTGACGTATCACGAGGCGATTCCGGGCCACCACCTGCAGCTGTCGCTGAACAACGAGGCCGGCGACCTGCCGCTGATCCGCAAGATGATCGGCTTCTCCGGCTACAGCGAGGGCTGGGCGCTCTACGCCGAGCAGCTGGCCGTCGAGATGGGCATGTACGAGCATGACCCGGTCGGCCAGATCGGCATGCTGCACGACGCTATCTTCCGCGGCGTGCGCCTGGTGGTCGACAGCGGCATGCACCACAAGAAGTGGAGCCGCGAGAAGGCGGTGAAGTTCTACGTCGACGCCATCGGCGACCAGGAAGCCTCGGCGATCACCGAGATCGAGCGCTATGTCGTCTGGCCGGGCCAGGCCTGCAGCTACATGGTCGGCAAGATAGAGTTCCTGCGCCTGCGCGACAAGGCGAAGAAGGCGCTGGGCCGCAAGTTCGACATCCGCAAGTTCCACGACGTCTGCCTGCTGTCGGGCGGCGTGCCGCTGACGGTGCTGGAACGGGTCGTCGACGGCTATATCGCCGGCGCGAAATAGGATCCGGCGGCTACGCCGGCTTCCAGAAATGGAAGGCGGTGTAGCCGTCGCGCACCTTGCCCAGGTCGATGCCGAGCCCGTCGGTGATCGACAGGGCGCTTGTCCACAGAACGGCCGACAGGCCGGGCACGAAGAACACCGCCGCGATCAGCAGCAGGATGCCGACCCGCTCGACGGGCGCCAGCCGGTCCTGCACCGCGGCGGGCAGGAACGGGCGGATGACGCCGAAGCCGTCCAGCCCGGGAACCGGCAGCAGATTGAACACCAGCGCCATGGCCTGGAACAGCGCCAGCAGCGCCACGGCCGCCCAGACCGGGCCGCTCCAGCCCATCAGCGCGGCCAGGAACAGCAGCCCGCCCAGGCCCATCAGCACCAGCAGGGTCCCGCCCGGTCCGGCCAGCGAGGCCGCCGACCGCCACACCGGGCTCCGCATCAGGTCCGGGCGCAGATAGACCGCGCCGCCGGGCAGGGCGATGCCGCCGATCGCCAGCACGATGACCGGGAAGACCACGCTGGTCGCCAGGTCGGCGTAGCGCAGCGGATCGAAAGTCAGGTAGCCGCGCGCCTCGACCGTGTGGTCGCCGGCCTTCCAGGCGACGTAGGCATGGCCGAACTCGTGCACCGCCAGGGCCACGATCCAGCCGATCATCACGAACAGGAAGGTCAGCACGCCGGTCAGCGCCGCCGGCGCGACCGCCAGCGCCAGTCCGCACAACACCCAGCCGCCGATCAGCAGCAATCCATTCCGACTCATCACGCGCTCCAGCCCTCGGGCGGCGGCACTATGCGCGAACCCTCCGGACGGGTGTAGCCTGTGGCCATGCTGATCCCGTTCCTTGCCGCCGCAACACTCGTCATCGCCCCCGACTGCGACCTGGAGCGCCCGTCCGGCGCGCCGGACTGCACCCGCGACGCCGTCGACGCCCTGCCGATGACGCGGATGCAGGTGGTCGGCACGCACAACAGCTACAAGCAGCCCATCGCGCCGCCGGAGATGGCGCGTCTGGCGCTGGCGGCGAAGGCCGTGGCGCGCACGCTCGACTATGGCCACCCGGCGCTCGACGTCCAACTGGACGCCGGCGCGCGGCAACTGGAGCTGGATCTGCTGTCCGACCCCGCAGGGGGCCGCTACGCCGATCCGCTCGGCCGCCGCATGGCCCGGCTGACGGGCGCCAGTCTGCCGGACTGGGACCCCGCGCCGCTGAAGCGGCCCGGCCTCAAGGTGCTGCACGTCCAGGACATCGACTACCGCTCGTCCTGCGCCCTGTTCACCGACTGCCTCAGGACCATCGCCGCCTGGTCGGCGGCCCACCCGGCTCACCTGCCGATCCTGATCCTCATCAACCTCAAGGAAGACGTCCTTTCGATCCCGGGCTCGGTCAAGCCGCTGCGGTTCGACGCGCCGGCCATGGACGGGATCGACGCCGGGATCCGCTCGGTCTTTCCGGCCGACGCGCTGATCACGCCCGATCAGGTCCAGGCCGGTTACCCGACCCTTCGGGACGCGGTGCGGGCCGGGGCCTGGCCGACCCTCGGCGCCGCGCGCGGCAAGGTGCTGTTCGCGCTCGACGCCCCGCCCGAGCAGGTGGCCCGCTATCGCGGCGACCGGGCCGTGCTCGAGGGGCGGGTGATGTTCGTCAATATCGACGAGGCCTCGCCCGCCGCCGGCTACATCACGCTCAACGATCCGGTCGGGGAGGGGGCTCGCATCCGCGCCGGCGTCGTCGCCGGGCTGATTGTCCGCACGCGCGCCGACGCCGATACCGAGCAGGCCCGGACCGGCGACACGGCGCCGCGCGACGCCGCCCTGGCGTCAGGCGCCCAGTACATATCGACGGACTACATGACGCCGGACCCGCGCTGGACCGGATACCGCGCGGGACTACCGGGCGGGGTCACAGGCCGGGTGGGAAGCGGGGAATAGAGAGAACAGGAAAGGCGCCGTGATCGCGCGTTGATGGGGCGATGCTGCCTGAGCCTCTTGCCCTGCCCTCAATCCCCTATCGCCACTGGTCGCTCGTCCCGGTGCGGCGGACCGCGACCGGGGCCAGGGCCGGAGGGGCGGCGGCGGCGGTTTCCCGCACGATGGCCGGCCCGGGCCGGTCCGCGGGGCGGCCGTACAGCCAGCCCTGGGCGAAGTCGACGCCGGCCCGGCGCACGGCGTCCTCGATCTCGACCGTCTCGACCATTTCGGCGACGGTCTGAACCTTCAGTTCCTTGCACAGCTGCACCAGGTGCCGCACCAGCGCGCCGTCGCGGCCGTCGCTGGCCAGGTCGCGCACATAGCGGCCGTCGATCTTGACGATGTCGACCTTGAGCCGCTGCAGATAGGCGAATGAGGCCGCGCCGGCCCCGAAGTCGTCAAGGCAGACCTTGCAGCCCAGGCCGCGCAGGCTCTGGATGTGGCGGTTGGCGACGTCGAGATCGTCGATCGCCGCGCTTTCGGTGACCTCGAAGATCAGCCGGTCCCGCAGTCGGCTGTCGGCCTTGATCACCCGCTCCAGGCCGCCGACGAAGATCTCGCTGCCGATCGAGCGGCCGGAGATGTTGGCCGCCAGCTTCAAGGCGCCGGTGCGGTCGCCCTTCAGCTGGCGCACCACCTGTTCGACCACGGCGTGGTCGAGCTCCTCGATCAGGTCGAACTCCTCGGCCATGCGGACCATGCTGAACGGACTGCCGCCGTCCTCGAAGCGGACCAGCGCCTCGTGGTGGTGGGCGACGCCGGTCTGGATGTCGACCACCGGCTGGTAGGCGAGGGTGAACCGGCGCTGGCTGAGGGCCGCGCCGAGTTCGCCGGCCTTGCTCAGGGTGCGCCGCACGGAGCGGTCCATGGCCTGGCTCAGCGAGTGCGGCGGCACATCCTTGAGCCCCTCCTCGATGAAGTCGTCCAGCGCGTAGCGCAGGGCGCGCGCCAGCCGGGCCGGCGAGCCCGACTCCAGCGGCACGGCGTGGGCTGAGGCGTCCAGGCTCTCGCCGCCGGCGCAGGCCGAAACCACCCGGCTCAACCGCTTGATCATCGTCGCCGGGTTCTCGCCCTGCTCGCGCAGCAGGACGAACCGGTTGTCGCCCAGCTTCGCCGCGGCCGAGCCCTGGTGGGATTCGGCGCGCAGGGCCCCGGCCACCTGACGCTCCAGCGCGGCGCCGGCCTCGTCGTTCAGCGCGTCCCGCGCATCGGCGAAGCCGGCCATCTCGACCATCGCCAGCTCGAGCTGCTGGCCGGTGATCTTGGCTGCGTCCATGAGGGATTTCGTGATCGCCTCGAAGCCGTCGCGGCTCAGCAGGCCGTCAGCCCCGCCGGCGGCCTGTGGCGGCGGGGCGGCGAGCACGGCGCAGGAGATCCGGCCGCCGTTGTCGGGTAGGCGGCGGGCGGTGAAGGCGACGGCGCGGCCGGGCTGGCCGGCCACCCGCACGATCAGCGGCGAACGGCGCGCGCCGTCCTCGATGCCGCCGAACAGCGCGTCCAGCATCGGCCGGTCGGCCTCGACGATCAGGTTGCGCCACGACTTGCCCACGAGACTCTTCTCGTCGGCGCCGAGCGTCGCCTGGGCCGCGCCGAGGGCCAGCAGAATCACGCCGCCGGGCTCGATCTCGAGCAGCATGTCGGCGTTGGCGAAGGCGAGGCCGAGCAGGCGGCGGGCGGCGATGGACAAGGCGGTCTTCCCCTGAGGATCGCGCTCATCATGCGCCGACGGCCTTAAGCCCCGGTTTCCGGCGCCGCTGTCGATTGCGACTAAACGGCCCCGAAATGGGCCCAGCCCCGTCCCGCGCGGTCGCGCCGATAGAAAACTTGCAATCCCTACAAGAATTGTAGGCTTTCGTTCGGTCCCGGCGACGCCCAGGATGAAGCCGTTCCCTTTTCCGTCCACGCTCAGCGCGCCGCCCGCCATGTCCTCCGATCGCGAACACAGTCTGTCCCGCCCCGTGCTGATCGTGCCGGGCCTGTTCAACTCGGCGGTCGGCCACTGGCAATCGCACTGGCAGGCTCGCCTGCCGACGGCCGGGCGGGTCGAGCAGTCCGACTGGACACGGCCGCGGCTGGGCGACTGGACGGCCGCCCTGGCCGAGGCCGTGCGGGCCCGGCCGGGCGCCTTGCTGGTGGCCCATAGCCTGGGGTGCGCGCTGGTCGCCCACCTCTGCGCCATCAGCGGCGGCCGCGGCATCGGCGGCGCGCTGCTGGTGGCGCCGGCCGATCTCAATCCGGGCGGCCCGGCGGGGCGTCTGCTGGAGGGGTTCTCGCCCATGCCGCGCCGGCCGTTGCCGTTCCCGACCACGGTCGTCGCCAGCCGCACCGACCCCTATGTCGCCTTCGGGCGGGCGGAGGCCTTCGCGGCCGACTGGGGCGCCCGGCTGGTCGACCTGGGCGACGCCGGCCACATCAACATCGTGTCCGGCCACGGCCTGTGGCTGGACGGTCTGCCGCATCTGTACGACCTGGACCGGCGGGTTGTGGCCGGCGCGCCGGCTCTCGTTTCCACGCGCATACAATTTTAACGGGTGATAATGAGAACATATTGCCAACCAGAACAAAGCGTGATCATAGTCCGCCATGGGCCACGCGGCCCGACAGAATCGTGGAATAAGGACGGCTCCCATGAACCAGGCGGCTTTGAGACTCGTGACACGCGACGAAGGTGACAAGCAGCGCGCGCTCGAAGCGGCGCTGGCGCAGATCGACCGGGCTTTCGGCAAGGGCTCGGTGATGCGGCTCGGCTCCAAGAGCAAGATCGAGGTCGAGGCGGTGCCCACCGGCTCGCTCGGCCTGGATATCGCGCTCGGCATCGGCGGCCTGCCCAAGGGCCGGGTGGTCGAGATCTACGGTCCGGAAAGCTCGGGCAAGACGACGCTCGCCCTGCACGTGGTGGCCGAGGTTCAGAAGGCCGGCGGCACGGCGGCCTTCGTCGACGCCGAGCATGCGCTGGATCCGCAGTACGCCCGCAAGCTGGGCGTCAATCTGGACGACCTGCTGGTGTCCCAGCCGGACACCGGTGAACAGGCGCTGGAGATCACCGACACCCTCGTGCGCTCGGGCGCGGTCGACGTGATCGTCATCGACTCGGTGGCGGCCCTGACGCCGCGCGCCGAAATCGAGGGCGAGATGGGCGACTCGCTGCCCGGCCTGCAGGCCCGCCTGATGAGCCAGGCGCTGCGCAAGCTGACCGCCTCGATCTCCAAGGCCGGCACCCTGGTCATCTTCATCAACCAGATCCGCATGAAGATCGGCGTGATGTACGGCAGCCCCGAGACGACCACGGGCGGCAACGCGCTGAAGTTCTACGCCTCGGTGCGCCTCGACATCCGCCGCACCGGCTCGGTCAAGATCCGCGACGAGATCGTCGGCAACAACGTCCGGGTCAAGGTGGTCAAGAACAAGGTCGCCCCGCCGTTCCGCGAGGTCGAGTTCGACATCATGTACGGCGAGGGCATCTCCAAGCTGGGCGAGATCATCGACCTGGGCGTCAAGGCCGGGGTCATCGACAAGTCGGGCTCCTGGTTCTCCTTCGGCGACCAGCGCATCGGCCAGGGCCGCGACAACGTCCGCGAATTCCTCAAGAAGAACGCCGACATCGCCGGCCAGATCGAGGCGGCCGTGCGCGGCAAGTCAGAGGTCATCGAGGAAGAGCTGCTGGTCGGTCCCAGCGAAGGCGACGACGTCGAATAGGCCTCGGCAACCGCTTTCGCGGCGCGCCTCTCCGCGCCGGGCGCTTGCCCACCCGCCGCCCGCGTGGCCCCGCGGGGCCCGCCGTGAATGAGGGACGTCCGGCGCCACCGCCGGGCGTCCTTTTTCGCGTTCGCCACGGTCTTCCTTCTCCCGGAGGGAGAAGGTGGCCTGCCCCCGGGGCTCGGCCAACGGCCGACCCGAGGATGAACTCAGCAGGTCGGATGAGGGAGTGCGGTGCGTTTCGGCAAACGCCGTAACCACGCGCCGCCGGCAACGATCCAGGGGACTGGGTTCCCATTGCATGGCGGAGACCGTCCAGATGTCTTGATGAGCATGCTTGCTCCGGCGGGACCTTCGTCAAGGACGGGCCCTTGAGGGCCCGCCGCTGCGCGGCCGCGAAGCGGTCCTTGACCAAGGTCGCCGTCCGGAGCGGACCATTCCATCAAGGCCTTCAGGGCGGATCAGCATCTGTACAGAAGAGGTTCGCCCTCCCCCCAATTCCCGCCCCACACGCCCTTTTCCTTTGTCGCGCGAGCGCCCCTTGGCTAAGGAGCCGGTTCCATTCCACACCGGCGAGGGGGCGGCGCCCCGACCCGACAGCGACCTGGCCGTACGATGAAGACTCTCAACGACATCCGCAGCAGCTTCCTGGACTACTTCGGGAGCAACGGGCACGCCGTGACGGCCTCGGCCCCGCTGGTGCCGCAGAACGATCCGACCCTGCTGTTCGTCAACGCCGGCATGGTGCCGTTCAAGAACGTCTTCACCGGCGCCGAGACCCCGCCTGCGCCGCGCGCCGCCTCGTCGCAGAAGTGCGTCCGCGCCGGCGGCAAGCACAACGACCTGGACAACGTCGGCTACACCGCCCGCCACCACACCTTCTTCGAGATGCTCGGCAACTTCTCGTTCGGCGACTACTTCAAGGAAGAGGCGATCACCCACGCCTGGACCCTGCTGACGCGCGACTTCGCCCTGCCCAAGGACAAGCTGCTGGTCACGGTCTACCACACCGACGACGAGGCGGCGGCGCTGTGGCGCAAGATCGCCGGCCTGTCCGACGACCGCATCATCCGCATCCCGACCAGCGACAACTTCTGGTCGATGGGCGACACGGGCCCCTGCGGCCCCTGCTCGGAAATCTTCTTCGACCACGGCGACAAGGTCTGGGGCGGCCCGCCGGGCAGCGCCGAGGAAGACGGCGACCGGTTCATCGAGATCTGGAACCTGGTCTTCATGCAGTTCGAGCAGCACGCCGACGGCTCGCGCACCAGCCTGCCCAAGCCCTCGATCGACACCGGCATGGGTCTGGAGCGGATCGCCGCGGTGCTGCAGGGCGTGCACAACAACTACGACGTCGACCTGTTCCGCAATCTCATCGCCGCCTCGGAAGAGGCCACCGGCGTCAAGGCCGTGGGTGATCAGGCCCCGTCGCACCGGGTCATCGCCGACCACCTGCGCACCTCGTCCTTCCTGATCGCCGACGGCATCACCCCGTCGAACGAGGGCCGCGGCTACGTGCTGCGCCGGATCATGCGCCGGGCCATGCGTCACGCCCATCTGCTGGGCGCGACCGAGCCGCTGATGCACCGCCTCGCCCCGACCCTGGTCGAGCAGATGGGCGTCGCCTATCCCGAGCTGCGCCGCGCCCAGCCGGCCATCGTCGAGACCCTGCGCCAGGAGGAGGAGCGGTTCCGCCGCACCCTCGGCCGCGGCATGATCCTGCTCGACGAGGCCACGGCCGGCCTGACCGCCGGCGGCCAGCTGCCCGGCGACGTGGCCTTCAAGCTGCACGACACCTACGGCTTCCCGCTCGACCTGACCCAGGACGCGGTGCGGGCGCTCGACCTGACGGTCGACACCGCCGAATTCGACCGGCTGATGGCCGAGCAGCGCGGCAAGTCCGAGGGCCTCAAGGGCACCGGCCAGCAGGTCGCCTCGGCCCAGTGGGTCGCCCTGCGCGACCG
>CANJYY010000070.1 GCA_947479185.1 Caulobacteraceae bacterium | reverse complement strand
CCCTTCGGCATGACCGGCGCCCGTTGCACCGGCCACCTGCTGCAGGAAGGCAAGCGTCGCGGCGCCAAGTGGGGCGTGGTGACCATGTGTATCGGTGGTGGCCAGGGCGGCGCCGGCCTGTTCGAAATCTACAGCTGATCCAGCCCTGAAGACGTCCCGGAGCTGTTCTCCGGGACGTCTTGATCTATGCCTTGCCTTGCTTGGCGCAGCGGCCCCCGGGACCTCCCGGGGGCCGTTCTGCTTTTGGCGGAAACCTTCCCGTTCACCAGCGGTTAAGCCTGAAGGCGCAATTATGGCTCATCGCACCCACAGGAGAGTCGACCATGGCCGTCAAGGCCGCCTTCGCCGCCGCCGCCGCACTGGCTGTCGCCATCGCCATGCTGCTGCCGATGCCGAACCACCGTTCGGAAGCCCGCGCCTCGTCGATCCCGACGATGGAACTGGGTCGGGGCTGAGCTGAGCCCTATTGCCCTTCGCGCGGCTGGTCCGCCGTCGGGAAGCCGCAACCCTCGAGCGTCTCGGCGCCCCAGACGACCCGGGCCGTATAGCCGTATTTCAGATCACTCATACCGTCCGAGCAGTCGCCCTTTGTCAGGGTCACGGTGACGGCTGTCGCGCCCGCCTGGGCCGTCCAGACCGCCTGGCGATCGGTGGCGGCCAGACCAGCGTTGGTCGCCGTCGCGGCCGGGGCGTCGGGACGCGTCAGGACGATGTCGGTTCCCTTGATGTCGACGCCCCAGAACGGCTCATTGCCCCGGGCGCTGAAGTCGACCCTGAACGCGGCGCCCGGATCGGCCGCCGGCGCCGGCGCGGGGGCCGGGGCGTCCGCGGGCGGCGCAGCCTCGCCCCCGCCGGGCGCTTCAGGCTGACAGGCCGCCAGCAACAGGGCGGCGGCGGACAGGATGATGATGCGGCGCACGACGGCTTCTCCTCGACAGGGCCGGAACAGGCTACCCTCGGTTTGCATGAGTCGGAACGGTCCTCTCGGATTCTACGAATTCTTCGCCGGGGGCGGCATGGCCCGCCTCGGGCTGGGGGACGGCTGGTCCTGCCTCTACGCCAACGACTTTGACCCGGTGAAGGCGGCCACCTATCGCGCCAACTTCACCGACGCCGGCGAACACTTCCATGAGGGCGACGTCTGGCAGGTGAAGCCCGCCGACCTGCCCGGACAGGCCGATCTCGCCTGGGCCTCGAGCCCCTGCCAGGACTTCAGCCTCGCCGGCGCCAGGGCCGGTCTGGAGGGTGGCCGTTCGTCGGCCTTCTTCGGCTTCTGGAAGCTGATGGAGGCGCTGGACGCGGACGGCCGCGCCCCGCGCGTCATCGTCGTCGAGAACGTCGTCGGCATGCTGACCTCGAACGGCGGCCAGGACTTCACGGCGCTGTGCCGGGCCCTTGTCGACCGGGGCTATCGCTTCGGCGCGCTGGAGGTCGACGCCGCGCGGTTCACGCCGCAGTCGCGGCCGCGCGTGTTCATCATCGCCAGCCGCACGACCGGAAGCGCCCCGAGCGGACACTGCACGTTTCACAGCCGCGCCGTCGATGAGGCATTCGGCCGCCTGCCGGAAGACCTTCAGGCGGCCTGGGTCTGGTGGAACCTGCCGGCCCCGCCGGCGCGCAACACCGACCTCGCCGCGATCCTCGACGCTGACGACGCGGTGGTCTGGCGCCCCGAAGCCGATACCGGCCACCTGCTGGATCAGATGACGCCGTTGAACCGCGCGCGGCTGGAGACGGGCGCCGTTCGCACGGTCGGCGCCGTCTATCGCCGGACTCGCGCCGGCGTGCCGCAGGCGGAGGTGCGCACCGACGGGCTGGCCGGCTGCCTGCGCACCGCGCGCGGCGGCTCCTCCCGCCAGTCGCTGGTGGTGGCCCAGGACGGCGTCGTCCGCTCCCGCCTCCTGACCCCGCGCGAAGGCGCCCGGCTGATGGGCCTGCCAGAGGGCTATCAACTGCCAAAAGGCGCCACGGCCGCCTTCCACGTCATCGGCGACGGCGTGGCGGTCCCCGTGGTGCGGTGGCTGGCGTCACATCTGCTTGAACCGCTGCTCACGAGCGGCGACCCCGCCGTCCTCGCCGCCGAATGAGCGCTGACAACCCTATCGCGGCGCTATAGTTTTGCCGGGACAAAGGGCGCCTGAACCTCCGGAGACCTCCCCCATGAGCAAGTACGACGCCGCCCGCTACAAGCGCGCCGGTCGCGGCAAGATCTATGACTCCATTCTCGACACCGTCGGCGACACGCCGCTGGTGCGACTGCCGCGGCTGATGGCGGAGCTCAAGCCGAAGGCCGAAGTGGTCGGCAAGCTGGAGTTCTTCAACCCGATGAACTCGGTCAAGGACCGCATCGGCGTGGCCATGGTCGAATGGCTGGAGGCCGAGGGGCATCTGAAGCCCGGCGGCATGATCGTCGAACCGACCAGCGGCAACACCGGCATCGCCCTGGCCTTCGTGGCCGCCGCCAAGGGCTACAGGATCACCCTGGTAATGCCCGAGAGCATGTCGATCGAACGGCGCAAGATGCTGCAGATTCTCGGCGCGCGGCTGGAGCTGACGCCGGCCGAGAAGGGCATGCGCGGCGCCGTCGCCCGGGCCCAGGAGATCCTCGAGGAAATCCCCGGCTCGGTCATGCCGCAGCAGTTCGAGAACGAGGCCAACCCGCTGATCCACCGGGTCTCGACGGCCGAGGAAATCTGGAACGACACGGCCGGCGCGGTTGACGCCGTGGTCTCCGGCGTCGGCACCGGCGGCACGATCACCGGCGTCGGCCAGGTGCTCAAGGCCCGCAAGCCTTCGCTGAAGATGGTCGCGGTCGAGCCGGAAGCCTCGCCCGTGCTGTCGGGCGGCGCGCCGGGGGCCCACAAGATCCAGGGCATCGGCGCCGGCTTCGTGCCGGGCATCCTCGATCGCGGCGTGATCGACGACATCGTCAAGGTCAGCAACGACGACGCCATCGCCATGGCCCGCAAGTGCGCGGCGATCGAGGGCATTCCCGTCGGCATCTCGTCCGGCGCGGCCCTGACCGCGGCCTTCGACCTGGCCTCCCGGCCGGAATATGCGGGCAAGCTGATCGTCACCATCATCCCCAGCTTCGCCGAGCGCTATCTGTCGACCGCCCTGTTCGAAGGGCTGTAGCCGCCCGTGAAGATCGCCGTCGTCGGGTGCGGGGTCGGAGGCATGGGCGCGGCCCTGGCCCTGGCCCGGCGCGGCCATGAGGTTACCCTGCTCGAGGCGTTCGACGCCCCGCGTCCGGTCGGCTCGGGCCTGCTGCTGCAGCCGACCGGCCTCAAGGCGCTGGGCGCGCTGGGACTTGAAGCGGCCATTCGCGAACGCGGCGCCCGCGTCGACCGGCTCGACGGCCGGGACCTGGCCGGCCGCAGGGTGCTGGACGTCGACTACGCCGACTGGCGCAGGGGCGGGCACGGCATCGGCATCCATCGCGGCGTGCTGTTCGACACCCTGCACCAGGCCCTCGCGCCCGCCGGCGTGACCCTCGTCACCGGCGCGCGCATCGTCCGCATCGAGGACCTTCGGCGGCCCCTGCTGCATGACGCGGGCGGGCGGACGCATGGCCCGTTCGACCTGGCGGTGATCGCCGACGGGTCGGCCTCCAGCCTGCGCGGCCAGGTCAAACCGCGCGCCCGCGCCCGCCCCTATCCCTGGGGCGCGGTCTGGGCCAACGCCCCCGATCCCGACGGCGCCTGGACCGGCGCCCTGCGCCAGATCTACGACCGGGCCGAGGTGATGGTCGGCGTCCTGCCGGTCGGCCGGGCCCCCGAGGGTGGCGACATCCCGCAGGTCAGCCTGTTCTGGTCCCTGCCGACGGCGGAGATGGACGCCTTCTTCGCCGGCGACTTCGCGGCCTGGCAGGCGCGCGTGCGACAGGTCTGGCCGGCCGCCGCGCCCCTGATCGACACCCTCGCCGGGCCCGACGTCATGGCCCGGGCCGTCTATCGCGACGTCTGGGTGGGTCGTTGGAGCGAAGGCGCCACCCTGCTGATCGGCGACGCCGCGCACGGGACCAGTCCGCAGCTGGGCCAGGGGGCCAACCTGGCGCTGGTCGACGCCGTCGAGCTGGGCGAGCGGTTCGCGACCGCGACAACCTCGGTGACCGTGACCGCCCGCGACTACGAGACCAGCCGTCGCTGGCACGTGATGCCCTACCAGTTCATCTCCTGGGCCATGACGCCGCTGTTCCAGTCGCACGGCGGGTTCTGGGCCGCTGTACGCCGCTGGCTGTTCACGCCCCTGTCGCGGGCGCCGGGCATCCGCCAGTTCGGCGCGGCGGTGCTGACCGGAACGGCGAGGGTCAGCCGCTGGCCGGGCGCCACCCGGCCATGACCGATGTCTTCGACCCGGAGAAGCGCTCGGCCGTCATGCGACGGGTCAAGGGGCGCGACACCGGGCCGGAGAAGACGGTCCGCCGGCTGCTGACGGCGCTTGGCGCGCGTTACCGCCTGCATCGCAAGGATCTGCCGGGCAAGCCCGACATCGTCATGGCCGGCCGGCGGCTGGCGATCTTCGTCCACGGCTGCTTCTGGCATGGCCACGACTGCGCCCGCGGCGCGCGCGTGCCCAAGGCGAACCGCGACTACTGGCTGGGCAAGGTCGGCCGCAATCGCGAGCGCGACATCGCCAGCCGCGCGGCGCTGGAAGCGTCCGGCTGGCGCGTCGAGACGATCTGGGAATGCGATCTGAAGGACGAGGCCGCGCTGATCGCGCGGCTGGCGGGGATGCTGGCCTGAAGGGACCTCAGGCCGCGGCGCGGGCCTCTTCGGCCGCGACGAGCACCTTGTCGAGCGCCGCATAGAGCGCCGCCGGGTCGATCGGCTTGGCCACATGGCCGTTCATGCCGGCCGCGCGGCAGGCTTCCCAGTCGCGTTCGGTAGCCGAGGCGGTGATGGCGATGACCGGCACGGTCTGGTTCGGTCCGGCCAGGGCGCGCAGCCGGCGGGTGGCCTCCCGGCCGTCCATGTCGGGCATGTAGACGTCCATCAACACCACGTCGAAAACTTCCAGGGCGAGCCGTTCGAGACCCTCCTCCGCCGAGGCGGCGGTTTCGGGGACGATGCCCAGCGGGGCCAGCACCAGGGCGATGGCCTGCCGGTTGACGGAATGGTCGTCGATAACCAGCACGCGGGCCGCGACCGCTTCCGGGGCGGCCGCCGCCGTCGGCGACTCGGCCCGGGCCAGGGTCAGACCGAGGGTGAACACCGCGCCCTCGCCCGGCGCGCTCGCGGCGGTCAGGTCGCCGCCCATCAGACGGGCCAGCTCGCGGCTGATCGCCAGGCCAAGGCCGGAGCCGCCGTGCTTGCGCGCGGTGCCGGCGTCCAGCTGGTCGAACGGTGTGAACAGCCGGTCGACCTGCTCGGGCGTCATGCCCGGACCGGTGTCGGCCACGGCGACCTGGATGGTCCAGCCCTCGCCGGTCGGCTGCGCCGACAGGCGCAGGGTGATCGAACCCTTGGCGGTGAACTTCAGGGCGTTGGAAATCAGGTTGTTGAGCACCTGGCGCAGGCGCGTCTGGTCGCCCATCACCCAGTCCGGCAGGTGATGCGCGCCTTCGACGCGCAGCTTCAGGCCCTTGGTCCGCGCCTCGGGCCGCCACATCCGCAGCGCCTCCGAGATCGCGCCGCGCAGCTGGAAGGGCGCGTTTTCGACTTCCATGCGCCCGACCTCGATCTTCGACAGATCAAGCAGGTCATCCAGCAGGCCGCGCATCATCTGGCCGGCGCCCTTGATCAGCCGCGCCTGGGCGCGGCCCTGGCCGGGGGCTGTGCGTTCCAGCTCGGCGGCGCCGGCGAGGATGGCGCTGATCGGCGTGCGCAGTTCGTGGCTGATCATCGCCAGATAGGCGGACTTGGCCTCGACGGCGGCTTCGGCCTCGGCGCGGCGGCGGTCGGCCTCCTCGCGGGCTTCCAGCTGCGCGCCGCGCGCCTCTTCGGTGCTGATCCAGGCGCCGATGATGTTGAGCATGATCAGGCCGATGGCGATCATCATGGTGGTCAGCAGGGGCCCGGCGACGCGCCCGTAGTCCATCAACGGCATGACCAGCAGGTACAGGCCATAGGGCGTCGCCGAGGCGGCGAAGGCCAGGCGGGAACCGCGGCTGAGCGCGATCAGGTTGATCATGGCGCTGGCTATGATCGCCACGCCAAGGGCCGGGCCGTAGCCCGGCACCATCATCCAGAGCGCGACAGCCAGCCCGCCGAACACGACGGCGCCGGGGAAGAACAGGATCACGGCGACCTTGGAGGCCTCGGCGGGGCTGTTGATCGGATTGCGTAGCAGGCGCGGCGTGGCCCAGGCCTCGAGCAGCTGCGTGGCGACATAGGCCGCCGACCAGAGCCAGATCAGCGACCAGCCAAGCGCGAAATTGAGGGCGGCGCCCGTGACGAACGCTGTGGCGATACGCAGCATCATGTGCCGACGGCGCGCCGCGGCGGACGCCGCGATTCCGAACTTGTCAGGCTGTTCCATGCTCGTCGTCACGCCGTCTTCCCCCGGTCTTCACGGCACTCTACCGGACGCGTCCCTAAGACTCAGTGAAAGAGCGGCGGTCGCTGAAAAGGTTAACCGGCCGAGACATTCCAAAGGGCCGGCGAACTTGCTAACCAAACCCGTGTCGGCTGCGGCCGACCGTGGAGGACGCGTGATGTCGACCGGCAGGCTGGCCACACAGAGGACCGACGCGGCGGTGAGCGACTTCATCGACCGGGGCTACCACGTCTTTCCGGACGGCGTGGACCCCGCGGCCGCTGGCGACCTGCTGGCCGACATCCGGGCGACGCGGAGTTTCGACGCCGCCCTGTTCCTGACGGAGGCCGACTTCGACGCCGACCCGCAGTACACCGGCGTCAATCCCCGACCGGGCCGCAACCTGCTCGACGCGTTCGAGGACCGACTCGGCTTCGTCGAAGGCGACGGCGGGGTGGTCGGGGCGCTGACGGCCATGCTCGGCGAGGACTACGTCCTGCTGAATCGCAAGATCGTCTGCGGCGTGCCCCGTTCAGCCATGCCGGACTGGCTGCGCGCGCGCATCGAGGGCAATCCGGTCAACAACCTCGGCGCCTGGGTCAAGCCGACCTACCGCGATGTGACCTATTTCTACGGCATCGACTTCCACCAGGACCTGATCGACTTCAAGGACCGGGAAGCGGACTTCGTCACCCTCTACATCTATCTCCATCCGGTCGGCCGCCATGACGCGCCGCTGTTCCTGCTGGAAGGCAGCCACGGGCTCGGCGCCACGGTCTTCCCCCACGACCTGACCCGCAGCGACAGCGGCTGGACCTATCGTGACGGGCGCGGGGGCGAGGTCGACTGCCGCCAGCACCTGCTGACCGGCCCCGCCGGCTATGCCGCCATGTGGCACGGCTGCACCCTGCACGGCGCCCAGCCGGACGCCGCCGACCACGAGCGGCTTTCGCTGCGCTACCTGTTCGCGAAGTCCGCGTCGGCCACGGCCGGCATCGATGAGGTGAACGCGTCCCTCAAGGGCCCGGTCAGCCTGACCGCCACCCGCGAGGACCTCGACGAGACCGGCGCCGCGCGCATCCGGCGCAACACCGTCAACGCCGCCTAGACCGGCGCCTCGATGACCACCTCGGTCTTCACCGAATTGGCGATGAAACACTCCTCGTGCGCCGCATGGTGCAGGGCGTCGAGCTCCTCAGGCGTCGGCTGACGCTCCTCGAACGTGATGGCGGGACGCAGGGCGACCCGGGTCACCGCGATCTTCCCCTCGGCCGTCCTGCGCATCACGCCCTCGGCCTGGTCGCGGTAGCGGCTGACAACGAAGCCGGCCCGCCGCGCCTTGTCGAGGAACGTCAGCATGTGACAGGACGACAGGGCCGCGATCAGCATCTCTTCCGGATCGGCGGCCGCCTCGACCGACCACGGCGCCTTGACCACGGACGGCGATGCCGATCCGGGCACGGTGAACCCGCCATCGAAGATGACCTCGTGGGCGCGGCTGTAATGGCCGGCGGCGAAGTCCTCGCCCGGCTTCCCCGACCAGTCGATGGTGGCGACGTGAGCCATCAGAGCGTGCGCGCGATCAGCACTTTCATGACCTCGTTCGTGCCGCCGTAGATCCGCTGCACGCGGCTGTCGCGGTACATGCGGGCGATCGGGTACTCGGACATGTAGCCGAAGCCGCCGTAGAGCTGCAGGCAGCGGTCGATGATCTTGTTCTCCAGGTCGGTGACCCAGTACTTGGCCATCGAGGCCGTCGCCGCGTCCAGCTTTTCGAGCAGGTGCTGCTCGATGCAGTGATCGACGAACACCCGGGCGATGGTCGCCTCGGTCTTGCACTCGGCCAGCACGAACTGGGTGTTCTGGAAGTCGATGATCTTCTTGCCGAAGGCGCCGCGCTGTTTGACGTAGTCGATGGTCAGGGCCAGCGCCCGCTCGATGGTGGCGATGCCCTGGATGGCGATGTTCAGCCGCTCCTGCGGCAGCTGGCCCATCAGCTGGAAGAAGCCCTGGCCTTCGCTCTCGCCCAGCAGGTTGGCGGCCGGCACGCGCACGTCATTGAAGAACAGCTCGGAGGTGTCGGCCGCCTCCATGCCCAGCTTGTCGAGGTTGCGGCCGCGCTCGAAGCCCGGCGCATTGTCGGTCTCGACGACCAGCAGCGAGGTGCCGCGGGCGCCCTGGGACGGGTCGGTCTTGCAGACCACCACGATCAGGTTGGCCGTCTGGCCGTTGGTGATGAAGGTCTTGGACCCGTTGAGGACATAGGCGTCGCCGTCGAGCCGGGCGGTGGTCTTGATGCCCTGCAGGTCGGAGCCGGCGCCCGGCTCGGTCATGGCGATGGCGCTGATCAGCTCGCAGGTGGCCATCTTCGGCAGCCAGCGCTGCTTCTGGTCTTCCGTGCCGTACTTGAGGACGTAGTGGGCGACGATGGCGTTGTGCAGCGACAGGCCGAAGCCGTCGACGCCCTTGGCGCCCATCTGCTCCATGAGGATCACCTCATGGCGGTAGTCGCCGCCGAGGCCGCCGTATTCCTCGGGAATCGACAGGCAGGAAAGGCCCGCCTGCGCGGACTCCGTCCAGAAGGCCCGCTCGACCACGCCGGCCTCGCGCCACTTGGCGACGCGGGATTCCGGGGCCTTGTCGTCGAAGAACCGGCCGACGGAATCGTTGAACAGCACGATCTCCTCGTCAGCGAGAGAGGGCGTACGGTCGAGATTGAGAACGCCCATCAGAAGGCCTCCGCGGGAATGGACATCATGTTGGCCGAACCGGCCTTCAGCTTGGTCAGGTGGGCGCCGGCGTCCGGCAGGATACGTTCGAGGAAGTACTGACCGACCGAGATCTTGTTCGCGTAGAACGGGTCGGTGTCGCCCGCGGCGATCTTCGCCAGCGAAACCTTGGCCATCAGGGCCCACATGTAGGCCAGGCCGGTGATGCCGAAGAGATGCATGTAGTCGGTCGAGGCGGCGCCGGCGTTGTCGGGGTTCTGCAGGCCGTTCTGCATCAGCCACATGGTGCCGTCCTGCAGCTGGGCCTTGGCTGAGGCGAGGCCGTCAAGGAACGGCTTCATCTTCGGATCGGCGGCATTTTCCTCAACGAAGGCGTCGACCTCGGCGAAGAAGCTCATCACGGCCCGGCCGCCGTT
>CANJYY010000069.1 GCA_947479185.1 Caulobacteraceae bacterium | reverse complement strand
CATTACCCACATCACCGAGGTGGTCGGCCTGGAAGGCGATGTGATCGTCACCCAGGACCTGTTCGTCTACGAAATGACCGGCGAGGACGACAATGGCCGGGTTCTGGGCAAGTTCCGCTCGACCGGCATCGCCCGTCCGCGCTTCTGGGATCGCGCCCGCTACTACGGGCTTGAGCGCGAGCTGGCCGAAGCCCTCGACGCGGCGGAGTAGGCCGCGATGATGATCCTCGTCGCCGTTCTGGCCTTCGTGACCATCGCCGGACTGGGCTTCGTGTTCGCCGGCGGCGACTCGGGCAATGCGCGCGCGGCCAAGCGGGCCCACTCCCTGGTCAGCGGCGGTCCGGCCGCCAGCCGGGTGCGCAACGCCAAGGCGGTGGCCAACTCGCCCGAAGCGCGGCGCAAGGCGATCCTCAAGACCCTGAAGGATCAGGATCGCCAGCAGAAGAAGGCCACCCTGTCGATCGCCGCTCGCCTGCAACAGGCCGGCCTGACCTTCAGCGAAAAGCAGTTCTGGATCGGCAGCGCGGTGTTCGGCCTGGTCATCGGCGCCCTGTCCCTGCCGTTCGGCAAGTCACCGCTGATCGCCCTGGGCCTCGCCTTCGCGGCGGGCGTGGGCCTGCCGCGCTGGATCGTCGGCTTCATCGCCAAGGCGCGGATGAAGAAGTTCACCGAGGCCTTCTCCGACGCCATCGACATCATCGTCCGCGGCATCAAGTCCGGCCTGCCGGTGCATGACTGCCTGAAGATCATCGGCAAGGAATGCCCCGAGCCCCTGGCCGGCGAGTTTCGCCGGCTGGTCGAGAACGTCGGCATGGGCATGGCGATGGATCAGTCGCTGGAGAAAATGTACGAGCGCATGCCGACCAACGAGCTGCGCTTCTTCGCCATCGTGCTGGCGATCCAGCAGAAGACCGGCGGCAACCTCGCCGAAGCGCTGAACAACCTGTCGGTGGTGCTGCGCGGCCGCAAGCTGATGCGGGAAAAGATCAAGGCGCTGTCGTCGGAAGCCATCGCCTCGTCGTTCATCATCGGCAGCCTGCCGCCAGGCGTGGTGACGATGATCTCGGTGACCTCGCCCAAGTACATGGCCCCGCTGTTCACCGATCCGCGCGGCCATCTGCTGCTGATGGCGGCGATCTTCTGGATGAGTCTCGGCATCTTCGTGATGCGCAAGATGATCAACTTCAAGTTCTGAGGGCGGACCGATGGATCTCGTCCAGCTGCTCACCGACCCGGACAATGTGCTGACGGCTTTCGTCGCGGTCGTGGCCTTCGCCACCATCGTCACCCTGGTCCGGCCGATGCTGTTCACCTCCAGCCTGGAAAGCCGGCTCAAGTCGGTGTCCAACCGCCGCGAGGAACTGCGCCGCCGCTCGCGCGAGGAGATGGCCAAGCGCGCCTCCGGCAGCAGCCTGCGCCAGACCGACGAGGGGATGTACAAGAAGGTCGTCGACCGGCTGCAGCTGTCACGCCTGCTGGAAGACCCCAAGGTCGCCGAGAAGATGGCCCAGGCCGGCTTCCGCGGCCCCCGGCCGATCACCACCTTCTACTTCTTCCGCTTCGTGATGCCGTTCGTCTTCGCCCTGGTCGCTGCCTTCTACCTGTTCGTGGTCAACGACTTCGGTCTGCCGACCATGAGCCGCTTCACCATCTGCGTGGCGGCCCTGCTGCTCGGCTACTATGCGCCGAACGTCTACGTCAGCAACGTCGCCCAGAAGCGGCGGGAATCGATCGTCCAGGCCTTTCCAGACTCGCTCGACCTGCTGCTGATCTGCGTCGAAAGCGGCATGTCGATCGAGGCGGCGATCCAGAAGGTCAGCCAGGAAATCGGCGGCACCTCCATCGAACTGGCCGAGGAGCTGACCCTGGTCAGCGCCGAACTCAGCTATCTGCCGGAACGCCGCCAGGCCTACGAGGGCCTCGCCCGGCGCACCAACCACCCGGGCATCAAGGCCGTGGCCACGGCGATGATCCAGGCCGAGCGCTACGGCACGCCGCTGGGCACCGCCCTGCGGGTGATGTCCAAGGAAAACCGCGAGCTGCGCCTGTCGGCCGCCGAAAAGACCGCCGCCGCCCTGCCGGCCAAGCTGACCGTGCCGATGATCCTGTTCTTCCTGCCGGTGCTGTTCATGATGATCCTGGGGCCGGCGATCATCACCGTGCAGGACACCCTGGCGAAGCAGCACTCGGGCGGTTAGGGGCCGCTTCCGCCCTCCGTCATCCTCGGGCTTGTCCCGAGGATCCAGGCACACGAACCCTGATCATCAGCGCGGCGATGGCGCGACCATCCTCGCCGCCACGGTGTTCATGGGTCCCCGGGACAAGCCCGAGGATGACGGCGTTTTGGAGCGCCGGCTGTCGCCGAATTGCTACGCGCTCAGCGCGCCAGCCAGAACCGCCTCGGCGTAGGCGCAGTGCATGGCGATGCCACGGGCCATGACCTGTTCGTCGAGCGTCATCTTGTTGGAGTGCAGCGCGCAGCAGCTGCGGTAGTCGCCGCCGACGCCCGTCGGGGCCGCGCCGAGGAAGGCCATCAGGCCCGGAACCTTCTGCAGCACATAGGAGAAATCCTCCGCCCCCATCATCGGGTTTGGCATGGTCATCCAGGCGCCCTCGCCATAGAGAGCCTTGGCCGTGGCCTCGGCCAGGTCGACCTCCGCGCCGCTGCAGACGGTGACCGGGAAGCCCCGCTCGATCTCCACCTCCGCCACGCAGCCGTGGGCCCGGGCGATGTTCTCGGCGACCTTGCGGATGCCGTCGTGCGCGGTTTCGCGCGTGCGTTCGGACAGGGTTCGCAGGGTGCCGCGCATGAAGGCGAATTCGGGGATGATGTTGTAGGTCGTGCCGGCGTCGATGTGGGCGATGGTGATCACCGCCGGATCGAACACCGAAATCGTCCGGGTGATCATCGTCTGCAGCGCTGTGACGATTTCGCAGGCGACCGGGATCGGGTCGACCGCGTCCTGCGGCATCGAGGCGTGGCCGCCGGCGCCGATCACCTTGATGCGGATGGCGTCGGACGAGGCCAGCAGCGCGCCGTGGCGGCCGGCGAAAACCCCGGTCGGCATGTTGGGCGAGATGTGCAGGGCGAAGGCGGCGTCGGGCAGCGGACTGATCAGGCCGTCGTCGAGCATGAAGCGCGCGCCGTGGTGGCCCTCCTCACCCGGCTGGAACATGAACATCACCGTGCCGGCCAGCTGGTCTTTCTTCGCGCACAGCGCCCGCGCGGCGCCGACAAGCATGGCCACATGGGTGTCGTGGCCGCAGGCGTGCATCGCGCCCGCGATGCCCGACGAGAAATCGAGGCCCGTGTCTTCGGTCAGCGGCAGGGCGTCCATGTCGCCGCGCAGCAGCACCGTCCTGCCGTTCGGCGAACCGTGCAGGATGGCCAGCACGCCGGTCGTCGACGGCCCCTGGCGGATCTCCAGCGGCAGGCCCTCCAGCGCCTTGAGCACCTTCTCCGTCGTCTTCGGCAGATGCAGCCCGAGTTCCGGCTCGCGATGGATCGCCCGTCGCAGTTCGATGGCGTCATGCAGCAGGGCGTCGCCGGCGGCGGTCCAGCCTTCGCGATCGATAGTCAGGGCGTTCATAAATCGACTCCGGATGTGATCTGGCCCAACGTCGCCCTTTTTGGCGCATCGGTCTAGGAGAGGCGCATGAGCACCGTGACCTTCGCCGATATTGAAGCCGCCGCCGGACGCCTCGAGGGTCTGGCCGTGAAGACGCCGCTGATCGAGAGCCCGGCGTTGAACGCGCGCCTCGGCGCCCGCGTACTGCTGAAGCCCGAGACATTGCAGCACGCCGGCGCCTTCAAGTTCCGTGGCGCGATGAACCGGATTTCCCAGCTCTCGGCCGAAGAACGGGCCCGCGGCGTGGTCGCCTGTTCGTCCGGTAACCACGCCCAGGGCGTGGCGCTGGTCGCGCGGATGCTCGGCGCCCCGGCGGTGATCGTCATGCCGGCCGACGCCCCGGCGATGAAGGTGGCCAACACCCGCGGCTACGGCGCCGAGGTGATCCACTACGACCGCTACAGCGAGGACCGCGACGCCATCACCCGCGAGATCTCCGCCACGCGCGGCATGACCATTGTCTGGCCGTTCGACGACCCGGATATTGTCGCCGGCCAAGGCACGGTCGGGCTGGAGCTGGTCGGCCAGGCGAAAGACCTCGGCGCGACCCTGGATGTGGTGCTGACCCCGGTCGGCGGCGGCGGGTTGGCGGCCGGAGTCTCCACGGCGGTCAAGCACCTGTCGCCGGGCGCGAAGGTTTACGGTGTCGAGCCCTCGGCCTTCGATGACACCGCCCGCTCGATGGTCAGCGGCCATCGCGAAAAAATCGATCCGGCGGCCCGCTCGATCTGCGACGCCCTGCAGTCGCCGGCCCCCGGCGCGATCACCTTCCCGATCAACCAGCGCACCCTCGACGCCGTGCTGACCGTCACCGACGGCCAGGTGGCGGAGGCGGTCCGCTACGCCTACACCACCCTCAAGCTGGTCGTGGAGCCGGGCGGGATCGTCGGGCTGGCGGCCCTTCTGGCCGGCGAACTCGACGTGTCCGGCCAGACGGTCGGCGTCGTATTGTCCGGCGGCAACATCGACCCGGCCCTGTTCAGCAGGATCCTGGCAGGAGAGCTCTGATGATCCCAGGTTTTGTTCCACCCCAGACACCGTTGCTGGTCCTTCTGCGCTCGGCGCTGGACCACAACCTGGCCACCATGCAGAGCCGCTGCGACAAGGCCGGCGTCCGCCTGCGGGCGCACGGCAAGACGCACAAATGCTCGACGCTGGGCCGGCTGCAGGTGGCCGGCGGGGCCGTCGGCCTGTGCGCCCAGAGCGTCGGCGAGGCCGAGGCCTTCGTGAAGGGCGGCCTGCGCGACGTGCTGGTCACCGCCCCGCATCCGGACTGGGGCTCGGCCCGGCTGGCCGAGCTGGCGAAGGGCGGCGCGCGCATCGGCGCGACCGTCGACGACGCGCGGCAGATTGAACGCCTCGGGGCGGCGGCCCGGGCGGCGGGCGTGACCCTGGACTGCGTCATCGACATCGACCCCGGCACCCACCGCACCGGCGCCCATCGCTCGCAGGTGGTGGCGCTGGCGGCCCTGGCGGCGGCGACCGAAGGGCTCAACTACGCGGGCGTCCAGGCCTATGCCGGCCACCTGCAGCACATGGACGACATCGGCGCCCGCCGCGCCGCCGATGACGCGGTCACGGCCAGTCTGGCGCGCGTGGTCGAACAGCTGCGTCAAGCGGGCCTCGCCCCCGGCGTGGTCACCGGCGGCGGCACGGGCACCCATGCCTGGGACCTCGATTCGGGCGTGTTCACCGAGATCCAGGCCGGCTCCTACGCGGTGATGGACGTCGAATACGAGGTCTGTGGCGGCCCCGAGGGCGGCTGGCCGTTCCAGCAGGCGCTGTTCGTCGTCGCCAGCGTGGTTTCCACCAATCACAAGAGCCACGTCACGATCGACGCGGGCTTCAAGGCCTTCTCGAGCGACGGCCCGCCGGCGCGGATCGCGGCGGGCGCCGCCGACGGCTCGCTCTGGCGGCCGATGGGCGACGAGCACGGCATGATCATTCACCCGTCAGGCCTGCCGGCGCTGAAGAGCGGCGACTTCATCAACGCGGTCGACGCGCTCGACGCCGATCCGGCCGCGCCCTGGCCGCAGGACGCGCCGAAGCCCGGCGGTTTCGTCTGGCTGCAGCCCGGCCACTGTGACCCGACCATCAACCTCTACGACGCCCTGCACGTGGTCTCCGACGACGGCGCGATCGAGCGCTGGGAGGTCGATGCGCGTAGATCGAGCCGTGCCGGAGTGCGGTCCCGCGCCGGGGAAGAATAGTCAGGGCCTTGCGCTCTCCCCGGGTCAGCCGTGCAGTCTCTCTAAAAATCAGGGAGCGAACGCGATGAACGACATGGATTTCACCGGCAGGCGGGTGCTGGTCGTCGGCGGCACGAGCGGCATCGGCAACGGCATCGCCCATGCGTTCCGCGAACGCGGCGCGCAGGTCGCGGTCTGGGGCACCCGTGACGCGGCCGACTACCGGGTCGAGGACGGCTCGGACCTCAGCGGCCTGACCTTCGCCCGCATCGACGCCTCCAACAGCGACGCGGTGGCCGCCTCGGCTTCGCCGTTCGACGGCCTCGACGTGCTGGTCCTGGCCCAGGGCACGGTGCTTTACCGCAAGGGTGAGTTCGAGATGGACGGCTTCCGCAAGGTGGTCTCGGTCAACCTCGACAGCATGATGGCCTGCGCCATGCGCTTCCTCGCCGACCTGAAGGCGTCGGGCGGAAACATCATCACCGTCAGCTCGACCTCGGCCTTTCACGCGACGCGCGGCAACCCGGCCTACAACGCCTCCAAGGCCGGCGTCGTGGCCCTTACCCGCACGCTCGGGCAGGCCTGGGCGACCGACGGCGTACGGGTCAACGGCGTGGCCCCGGGCCTGGTCGACACCAAGCTGACCAAGGTGACCACCGAGCATCCCGACCGGCTGGCCGGCGCCCTGCGAGGGATTCCCATGCACCGACTGGGCACCCCCGCCGACATGGCCGGGGCGGCCCTGTTCCTGGCCTCGCCGCTGGCCTCCTACATCACCGGCCAGACGATCATCGTCGACGGCGGATTGACCCTCTAGAACTTGCGCTTGGCGAACGGTCCGTCCTGACGATAGGGTCCGGACCGCAATTTCCCGCCATCAAGAGCGCTGTTTCATGAAAAAGCTTCTGCTTGCCGCCCTGGTCGCCGCGATGCCGCTGGCGGCCTTCGCCGCCGATCCGGTGGTCAATCCGGCCCGTCTGGCCACCGACATCAAGGTGCTGGCGTCGGACGCCTTCGAGGGCCGCGGCCCCGCCACGCCCGGCGAAGCCAAGACCGTCGGCTGGATCATCGGCCAGATGATCGCGGCCGGCCTCGAGCCCGGCGGCGACCTGAAGGACGGCCAGCGCGCCTGGACCCAGGACGTGCCGCTCGGCCGCTTCGAGATGAAGGGTCCGGTGAGCTCCAGCTTCTCCGTGGGCGGACAGCAGATCGCCCTGACGCAGGGCGAGCAGATCGCCATCCGCGCCAGCCTGACCAATGTCGACGCCGTCACCCTGGCCAACACCCCGGTGGTGTTCGCCGGCTACGGCGTCGACGCGCCCGAGCGCAAGTGGAACGACTTCGCCGGCATGGACGTGAAGGGCAAGATCGTCATCGTCCTGATCAACGACCCCGACTTTGAAAGCGGCAAGGGCGACTTCGGCGGCAAGGCCATGACCTACTACGGTCGCTGGACCTACAAGTACGAGCAGGCCGCGCGCCTCGGCGCCGCCGGCCTGATCATCGTCCACGAGACCGGTCCGGCCTCCTACGGCTGGGCCACGGTGAAGAACTCCAACACCAACGTGATGTTCGACATCGTCCGCGACAAGCCGGGCGAGGTTCACCCGCCGGTCGAGGCCTGGATCCAGCGCGACACCGCCGTCGACCTGTTCCGCCGCGCCGGCCTGGACTTCGAGGCGCTGAAGAAGAAGGCCGCCAAACGCGGCTTCAAGCCCGTGGAACTGCCCGGCGTGACCTTCTCGGCCAGCTTCAACGTCGATCACCAGGTGATCGTGTCCAAGAACGTCGTCGGGGTCCTGCCGGGGACGACCCGTCCGGACGAGCGGCTGTTCTTCACCGCCCACTGGGATCACCTGGGCGTCGGCCTGCCCGATGCGACGGGCGACCGGATCTATAACGGCGCCGTGGACAACGCGACGGGCATCGCCGCCCTGCTCGAGCTGGGCCGGATGTACGCCGCCGCCCCGCGCACCGAACGCTCGATCGTCTTCCTGGCCGTAACCGCCGAGGAGAAGGGCCTGCTGGGTTCGGAATACTATGCCGCCAACCCGCTCTATCCGCTGTCGACCACCGTCGCCGACCTGAACATGGACGGCTTCTCGCCCACCGGCCCGGCGCGGGACTACACCACCTCCGGCGACGGCAAGGTCAGCCTGCAGGACGACCTGGTCGCCGCCCTCACGGCGCACGGCCGCACCTTCACGCCGGACCCCGTGCCGGAAGCCGGCCACTTCTTCCGCTCGGACCACTTCCCGTTCGCCAAGCGCGGCGTGCCGGCCATCTCGGTCGGACCGGGCGAGAACCTGGTGGTCGGCGGCGTCGCCGCGGGCAAGGCCTACAGCGACATGTACATCAAGGACCGATACCACCAGCCGGCCGACGAATGGTCGAACGACTGGGACCTGAGCGGCATGAGCGCCGACCTCGGTCTGCTCTACGGCCTGGGCCTGGACCTCGCCAATTCGCGCCGCTGGCCGGAATGGCAGGCCGGGTCCGAGTTCAAGGCGACGCGTGACGCCTCGGCGGGCGAGCGGAACTAGCCCCGCATCCCTGACCCCCGGCTCCGGCCGGGGGAATCGGAGGACCCGATGACCGTCAGCGTCTTCGACCTGTTCAAGCCCGGCATCGGGCCGTCCAGCTCGCACACCATGGGCCCGATGAGCGCCGCCGTGCGCTTCGTCGGGCTGCTGCGAGCGGCCAGCCTGCCGGCGCCGGTCACGCGGGTGGAGGTCAAGCTCTACGCCAGCCTCGCCCTGACCGGAAAAGGCCACGCCACGGACACCGCCGTGATGCTGGGGCTGATGGGCTTCGTGCCCGCGACGCTCGATCCCGACGCCGGCGAGGTCGCGCTGGCGGCCCTGCGCGCCGAACAATGGATGGTGCTGGGCGGCGACGGGCCAGGCATCGTCTTTGATCCGGCAGCGGACATCGTCTGGGCCGGCCGCGAGCGCCTGCCGCAGCATCCCAACGCCCTGACCCTCACCGCCTTCGCCGGCGACGAGGTCCTGCTGCAGCGATCGTACTTCTCGATCGGCGGCGGCTTCGTGCGTGACGAGGACGAGATCCTGCGCAACACCGGCGACGAGGAGGGGCCGCCCGTGCCCTACCCCTACGAGTCGGGCGCCGAGCTGCTGGCCATGACGGCGGCCGGCGGGGTGACCATCGCGCAGGCGATGATGGCCAACGAGCGGGTGCGCCGGTCCGAGGCCGAGGTCGTCGCCGGGCTGGACACGATCTTCGAGGCCATGGAGGCCTGCATCGACCGCGGCATGCGCATCGGCGGCACCCTGCCGGGCGGCCTGAACGTCAAGCGCCGGGCCCAGCAGGTGCACCAGGCGATCATGGCCAAGGTCGAGAAGCAGATCAGCGACCCGCTGGCGGCGATGGATTTCGTCAACCTCTGGGCCCTGGCGGTCAATGAGGAGAACGCCGCCGGCGGCAAGGTGGTCACGGCCCCGACCAACGGCGCGGCGGGCCTGATCCCGGCGGTGCTGCGGTTCTACAACCGCTTCTACCAGGGCACGGCCGAGGGCCGGCGCACCTTCCTGCTGACCGCCGCCGCCATCGGCGCCCTGTACAAGAAGAACGCCTCGATCAGCGGCGCCGAGGTCGGCTGCCAGGGCGAGGTCGGCGTCGCCTGCTCGATGGCCGCCGCCGGCCTGTGCGCGGCGATGGGCGGGACCAACGCCCAGATCGAGAACGCCGCCGAGATCGGCATGGAGCACAACCTCGGCCTGACCTGCGACCCGATCGGCGGCCTGGTGCAGATCCCCTGCATCGAGCGCAACGCCATGGGCGCCATCAAGGCCATCGACGCCGCCCGCCTGGCCCTGCTGGGCGACGGCGAGCACAGCGTG
>CANJYY010000068.1 GCA_947479185.1 Caulobacteraceae bacterium | reverse complement strand
GCACCTCGGCCAGCAGGCGACCCTCGGCCGCGCGGCTGGAGCCCGCGCGCCAGGCGACGACGATCTCGCGGCTGGGATGATCGGCCTGCAGCGGGCGGGTGGTGACGCCGACGTGCTCGGTCAGGCCGGCGTTGACCGCCATGGCCGGCAGGAAGGAGACGCCGAGGCCAGAACTGACCATCTGCACCAGCGTGGGCAATGAGGTGGCGGCGAAGGTCTCCTCGTCGGTCGACTTGGGCGGCTCCAGGCCGCAGGCGGCCAGGGCGTGGTCCCGCAGGCAGTGGCCGTCCTCGAGCAGGATCAGGTCGCGCGGCGCGAGGTCCTCGGGATTGACCCGCGTCTGCGTCAGGATCGGGTGGCCGTCCGGCGCCGCGGCCAGCAGTTCGTCGTCCTCGACATGGGCCCAGGCGAGGCCGGTCATGTCGTAGGGCAGCGCGATCAGGGCCGCGTCCAGCGCGCCGGCCTTGAGCGAGGCGATCAGCCGGTGGGTCAGGTCCTCGCGCAGGAACAGCCGCAGCTTGGGAAACTGCTCGCGCAGCACCGGCAGGGCCCGCGGCAGCAGGAAGGGCGCGACCGTCGGAATGACGCCGAGCCGGAACCGGCCGGTCAGCGGCTGGCCGGCGCCCTGGGCCGCCTGGACCAGATCATCGGTCTGTTCGAGGATCACCCGCGCGCGGCGCACGGCCTCCTCGCCGGCGGCGGTCAGGATCACGCCGGAGCGGGCGCGGTCGACCACCGGCGCGCCGAGGATCTTCTCCAGTTCGGCGATGCCGGCCGACAGGGTCGGCTGGGTGACATGCGCCGCCTCGGCCGCGCGGCTGAACGAGCCGTGGTCGGAGAGGAGCTTGAGATACTGCAGCTGTCGGAGGGTGGGGAGCATGGCGAGGTCATAGCGTTGATCAATCGATCCGGCAAAAACAATCGATTGGATTTATGGGCGACATGGGCAGACGATATTCCTGCGTCGCCCTTCCTTCCCCGGAAGCAGACCTCGAACGTCGGAGAGACCCATGATCAGCAACGAGACCGTCACGACCGGCAAGTGCCCGGTGATGCACGGCGCCAACACGACGGCCGCCGCCTCGAACACCAGCTGGTGGCCCAACGCCCTGAACCTCGACATCCTCGACCAGCACGACACCCGGACCAATCCGCTCGGCAAGGACTTCAACTACCGCGAGGCGCTCGGAATGCTCGACGTCGCGGCGCTCAAGCGCGACGTCCACGCCTTGATGACCGAGAGCCAGGCGTGGTGGCCGGCGGACTGGGGCCACTACGGCGGCCTGATGATCCGCATGGCCTGGCACGCCGCCGGCTCCTATCGCCTCGCGGATGGCCGGGGCGGCGGCGGCACGGGCAACCAGCGCTTCGCGCCCCTCAATTCCTGGCCGGACAACGTCAACCTCGACAAGGCGCGACGCCTGCTCTGGCCGATCAAGAAGAAGTACGGCAACGCGATCAGCTGGGCCGATCTGATCATCCTGGCCGGCACGGTCGCCTATGAATCCATGGGCCTGAAGACCTTCGGCTTCGGCTTCGGCCGCGAGGACATCTGGCGCCCGGAGAAGGACGTCTACTGGGGCGCGGAGAAGGAATGGCTCGGCGCGGGCCGTTATGACGGTGAAGACCGCGAAAGCCTGGAAAACCCGCTGGCGGCGGTCCAGATGGGCCTCATCTACGTCAATCCCGAGGGGGTCGGCGGCCAGCCCGATCCGCTGCGCACGGCGCGGGACGTCCGCGTGACCTTCGCCCGCATGGCCATGAACGACGAGGAGACCGTCGCGCTGACCGCCGGCGGTCACACGGTCGGCAAGGCCCACGGCAACGGGAACGCCGCCCTGCTGGGTCCCGAGCCAGAGGCCGGCCCGGTCGAGGACCAGGGCCTGGGCTGGATCAACAGGACCGGGCGGGGAATCGGCCGCGACACCGTCACCAGTGGCCTCGAAGGCGCCTGGACCACGCACCCCACCCGTTGGGACAACGGCTACTTCCATCTGCTGTTCAAGTACGACTGGGCCCTCGGCAAGAGCCCGGCCGGCGCCTGGCAATGGGAACCGGTGAACCTCGCGGACGAGGACAGGCCGGTCGACGTCGAGGATCCCTCGATCCGTCGCGGCCTGATCATGACCGACGCCGACATGGCCATGATCAAGGACCCGGTCTATCGGGCGATCTCGGAGCGCTTCCGGGACGACCAGGCCTATTTCTCGGAGGTCTTCGCCCGGGCCTGGTTCAAGCTGACCCACCGCGACATGGGCCCCAAGGCGCGCTACATCGGACCCGATGTGCCGAGCGAAGACCTGATCTGGCAGGATCCCGTACCGGCCGGTCGCGTCGACTACGATGTCGTCGCCGTCAAGGCCCGCATCGCCGCCAGCGGCCTTTCCGTCAGCGACATGGTTGCGACCGCCTGGGACAGCGCCCGCACCTTCCGTCAGTCCGACAAGCGTGGCGGCGCCAACGGCGCGCGCATCCGCCTTGCGCCCCAGAGGGACTGGGAAGGAAACGAACCGGCCAGGCTCGCCAAGGTCCTGTCGGTGCTCGAGGGGATCGCGGCGGACACGGGCGCCAGCCTCGCCGATGTCATCGTTCTCGCGGGCAATCTCGGCATCGAGCAGGCCGCCGGCGTGGCGGGCTTCAGCATCGCCGTCCCGTTCGCGCCGGGACGCGGAGACGCCACCGAGGCGATGACCGACGCCGACTCCTTCGAGGCCCTGGAGCCGCTCGCCGACGGGTATCGCAACTGGCTGAAGGCAGACTATGCCGTCAGCGCCGAGGAACTGCTGCTCGACCGCACGCAACTTCTGGGGCTAACCGCGCCGGAGATGACCGTTCTGGTCGGCGGCCTGCGCGTGCTGGGAACGAACCACGGCGGCGGCAAGCAGGGCGTTCTGACCGACCGCGAAGGGGCGCTGACCAACGACTTCTTCGTCAACCTGACCGACATGGCCAACAGCTGGCGGCCGGCCGGCGAGAACCTGTACGAGATTTGCGATGGCAGGACCGGCGCCGTCAGGTGGACGGCGTCCAGGGTGGATCTGGTCTTCGGCTCCAACGCGATCCTGCGCGCCTATGCGGAACTCTATGCCCAGGATGACAGCCAGGAGCGGTTCGTGACCGACTTTGTCGCGGCCTGGGCCAAGGTCATGAACGCCGACCGTTTCGATCTGGTCTGATCCGGCGCGAGGCGTCGCCCGCGGACCATGCGCCCCGCGCGGCGACGCCGATCATCCCGCCCGGCTTGGTCGGCTCTATCGGGTCGGAAGGGCCAGTCTATTGGCCGAGGGACCAGCGGGTCCCTATCTCTTCGTGAAGACGGGATCGTGGACCGGATCAACAAGGATCCACCCACGATGATACCGCGGCCCCCGCCCCCCCAGGGTCGCGTCGTCGGGAGCTCCGCGCGTTTGTCCCTCCCCCGGACGCGGAGCTCCCGGCTCCCGCCTTCAGAAGGTCGAGATGCGGGACAGACACCTCAGGGTGTCTGTCCCTGTTGCGGCCTGCCGGTCTCCACGAAGGCCTTGAGCCGCTGCAGCTGCTCGCCGACCACCGCGTCGATGCCGGCCGCGTAGCCGACGATCTCGGGCCGGGCGCCGCCGATGTTGAAGGTCTCGACCACCTCCGTGCCGCCGTCGGCCGTGGCCTTCAGAGTGAAGGTCAGGGCTGCGCCGACGCCCTCGCCCTGCAGGGGCCCGAGCGGCGCCTCGAGACGCAGTGTCTGCCCGGGCATGACCATGACCACCTCGCCATGCTTCACGCCGCCGCCCTTCGGCAACGCCTCGCAGAAGCAGCCGCCCGGCGTCAGGACAACGGTCATGTTGGCGCTGTCGCCACTGTAGCTGTGTTCGCCGTTCCACCATTTGCCGATCTGGCCGAGCGCGGCCCAGACCTTGTCCGGCGCGGCGGCGATGGTCGCGCGGTTCTCAAGCCGGAAGCCGGCTGCCCAGGTCTGCTTGACCTCGGCATGGGCCGGCGCGGCGGCGAGCAGCGCAACGGCGGCGGTCGTGATCAGCGCGAGTTTCATGGCGGTCCCCCTCGGAAGAGAGACGCTAGGCCGCGAACCGCCGGTCGCTCAAGTTACGAAGCGGTCACGCCGCCTCGAAGGCCAGCGGCTCGCCCCAGAAGGTCGCGACCAGGCCGTTCTGCGGACCGGGGGTTCCGGTGGTCAGGAAGCGGCGCAGGCCGGTCCCGCCGACGATGTATTCCGGATGGCGTTCGATGTAGCGGCCGAGCGCCTCGGCCGTGGCGCCGGGCTGATGGATCAGCGGCGTGCCCGGCGGAAGGGCGTCGCGGAACAGGTCGGCGACGATCTCGTAATGGGTGCAGCCCAGCACGGCGCGGTCCGGATGGCGGCCGATGCGGCGGCGCAGGACGTCGACGTGGCCGGCGATCTCCTTCGCCAGAACCTCATGGGGCGCGCCCTCCTCGATCATCCGCGCGAGGTTCGGGCAGGGTTCGGAGAACACCGCCAGGTCCTGCTTGCGCTTGTCGATCTCGATCTCGAACACCCGGCTGCTCGCCGTGCCCGGGGTGGAGAAGACGCCCAGCACATCGACCTTGGTCACCTGTTCGCCGCGGCGGTCGGCTTCGTGCTCCCAGGGCAGGCCGGTGGCCGCCTCGATGGTCGGGACGATGATGCCCAGCACATTCAGCGCCCGGCCCGTCTCGCGGCGATAGCCCGGCAGCCAGGTCTGCTGCAGTCGGCGCAGGGCGATCGCCGAGGCCGTGTTGCAGGCCAGCACGACGAGGCTCGCGCCTTCGTCGAACAGCCGGATGCAGCCGGCCTTCGTCAGCGCGACGATCTCCTCGCCGGGCCGGCCGCCATAGGGGGCGTTGGCCTGGTCGGCGAGATAGACGAAGTCGGCGGACGGGAACCGCTCGACGAGCGCACGGTGGACGGACAGGCCGCCCACGCCGGAATCGAAGACGCCAATGGACATGGCTTCGCCTTTACCGCCCCGCCCGCGAGGCGTCCATGCGGCGCATTACAGGCCGTTCATGTGACGTTCGGGCAAAAAGGGGGATAGGGTCGCTGCAAACCGGAATTCGGGAGAACCCTCCGTGCATCGTCGTACCTTTCTCGCCACCACCGCGGCCGCCGCGGCCATGACCACCGTCTCGGGCAAGGCGCTCGCCGCGACCGCCAATCCGACCGTCCAGCCCTGGACCGGCCCCTACGGCGGCGTGCCCGCCTTCGACAAGGTCAAGGTCGCCGATTTCCTTCCGGGCGCCGAAGAGGCGATGGCCCGCAACCTGGCCGAGGTCGACGCGATCGCCGCCAACCCGGCGGCCCCGACCTTCGAGAACACCATCGCGGCGCTGGAAGACTCCGGCCGCATGCTGGGCGATTTCTATGCCTTCTACGGCATCTGGGGATCGAACCTGAGCACCCCGGAATTCCAGGCCGTCGAGTCGGAACTCGATCCGAAGTTCGCCGCGTTCGGCGACAAGATCACCCAGAACGAGAAGCTCTTCGCCCGCATCGAGGCGGTCTACAACTCGCCCGCCAAGGCCAGCCTGACGGCGGAGCAGCAACGGCTGACCTGGACCTACTACACCAACTTCGTGCGGTCGGGCGCCAAGCTCGGCGCCGCCGCCAAGACGCGGGTCGCGGCGATCAACGAGGAACTGGCGGGCCACTACACGAAGTTCAGCCAGAACCTGCTGGCCGACGAGAGCACCTATATCGAGCTGTCGGACGCCGACCTCGTCGGCCTGCCCGAGGGCCTGAAGGCCAACGCCGCGGCGAGCGCCGCCCAGCGCCAGCTGGCCGGCAAGTTCATCATCGTCAACACCCGCTCCAGCGTGGACCCCTACCTGACCTATTCGCCGGTCCGCGCGACCCGCGAAAAGGTCTGGAAGGCCTTCGTCAATCGCGGCGACAACGGCGGCGCGACCGACAACAACGCCATCATCGGCAAGATCCTCAAGCTGCGCGTCGAGCGCGCCAATCTGCTGGGCTTCAAGACCCACGCCCACTGGCGCCTCGAGAACGCCATGGCCAAGACGCCCGAGAACGCCATGGCCCTGATGGAAGCGGTCTGGCCGGCGGCGATCGCCCAGGTGGCCCGGGACGTGGCCGAAATGCAGGCCATCGTCGACGCCGAGAAGGGCGGCTTCCAGATCCAGCCCTGGGACTACCGCTTCTATGCGGAGAAGGTCCGCAAGGCGAAGTACGACCTCGATATGAACGAGGTGAAGCCCTACCTGCAGCTGGAGAAGCTGCGCGAAGGCATGTTCTGGGCCGCCGGCGAGCTGTACGGCTTCCAGTTCAAGCAGGTCGAAGGCCTGCCGGTCTATCACGAGGACATCCGCGTCTGGGAAGTGACCCGTGGCGGCCAGCTGGTCGGCGTCTGGTACTTCGATCCCTACGCCCGCCAGGGCAAGCGCTCGGGCGCCTGGATGAACGCCTACCGGAACCAGGAGCGGTTCCGGAAGGACGTGAAGACCATCGTCAGCAACAACTCCAACTTCATCAAGAGCAAGCCCGGCGAGCCGGTGCTGATCAGCTGGGATGACGCCGAGACCCTGTTCCACGAGTTCGGCCACGCCCTGCACGGGCTGAACTCGAACGTGTCCTATCCGGGCGTCTCGGGCACCAACGTGGCCCGCGACTATGTCGAGTTCCCCAGCCAGCTCAACGAGCGCTGGCTGTCGACGCCGCAGGTGCTCAACCAGTTCGCCCTGCACTACCAGACCGGCAAGCCGATCCCGCAGGCCCTGGTGGACAAGATCGAGAAGGCCAGCAAGTTCGGTCAGGGCTTCGGCACGACCGAATACCTCGCCAGCGCCCTGATCGACATGAAGCTGCACCTGGCCGGCAATGTCGACATCGACCCGGACGCCTTCGAGCGCGAGGAACTGACCCGGCTGAAGATGCCGTCGCAGATCGTCATGCGTCACCGCACGCCGCAGTTCGGCCACGTCTTCTCCGGCGACGGCTATTCGGCCGGCTACTACAGCTATCTGTGGTCAGACACCCTGACCGCGGACTGCGCCGAGGCGTTCAAGGAAGCCCCCGGCGGCTTCTACGACAAGGGCGTGGCCAAGCGGCTGCACGACGAGATCATGTCGCGCGGCAACAGTTCCGACCCGGCCGACCAGTTCCGCGCCTTCCGCGGGCGCGATCCGAAGATCGGCGCGCTGATGCGCGACCGTGGCTTCCCGGTCCCGCCGGGAGCCTAGCCGTCAGCGGGACAGACACCGCCAGGTGTCTGTCCCGAGGCCCAGGCCGGCGACAAGCGGTCTTCCCATTGTCGTATCTCCCCCGGAGATTGAAAACCGCGCCGGGAGCGAGGCTTTGCCCGCGGCGCCGGATCGTCGAGTCGGCGCCTTTTCGCGGGCCGGCGACAGGGACTATCCTGGCGGCATGATCGAGATCACCGGCATCGACCACCTCGTCCTGCGCGCCAGGGACCCCGAGGCGCTGGTCGCCTTCTACACCGGCGTGCTGGGCCTGACGGTCGAGCGGGTCCAGGCGCGCATCGGCCTGACCCAGCTGCGGGCGGGATCCAGCCTGATCGACATCGTCGGCGTCGATGGCCAGCTCGGCCGCCTCGGCGGGGCCGCGCCGGGCGTGGAGGGACGCAACCTCGACCACTTCTGCCTGACCGTGCGCGGCTTCGATCTGCAGCGGGTCAAGGCCCACCTGACCGCCCATGGCGTCGCGCTGGGCGAGGAGGGCGAGCGTTACGGCGCGGCCGGCGAGGGGCTGTCGATCTATCTCACGGACCCCGAGGGCAACGGCCTGGAGCTACGCGGCTGACTCCGGCTTGATTTCGCGGCCTTTTCCGCCCATAAGGCGCGCCTTCCGGCGCAGATGCAGTTCAGCGCCCTCCACCGTCACGACCCCCGACGGACTTAAGTCGGGACGAGGACGGCGAGGCCCCCCGTCGACGTGATCGTCCACGGGGGCGAATTGCGTTTGGGCCTCAGGCTTGGGTTTGCGGTTCAGAACACGATGTTCGAAGGCCTTACAGAACGACTTGGCACTGTCTTCGACCGGCTCTCCGGTCGCGGGGTGCTGGGCGAAAAGGATATCGACGAGGCGCTGCGCGAGGTTCGCGTCGCCCTGCTCGAGGCCGACGTCGCCCTGCCGGTGGTCAAGGACTTCATCAGCAAGGCCCGCGAGGACGCGCTGGGCGAGGCGGTCATCCGCTCGATCCGCCCGGCCGACCAGGTGGTCAAGATCGTCTATGACGGGCTGGTCGAGATGCTCGGCGGCGAGACGCCGACCGGCCTGCAGCTCGCCCTGAACCCGCCGTCGGTCATCCTGATGGCCGGCCTGCAGGGCTCGGGCAAGACGACCACCTCGGCCAAGCTGGCCCTGCGCCTGACGAAGATGGACCGCCAGAAGGTCCTGATGGCCTCGCTGGACACCCGCCGCCCGGCCGCCATGGAGCAGCTGGCGACCCTGGGGACCCAGATCGGCGTCGACACCCTGCCGATCGTGGCCGGCCAGTCGGCCGTCGACATCGCCAAACGCGCGCTGCAGGTGGCGAAGCTCAGCGGCTACGACGTGGTCATCCTCGACACCGCCGGCCGCACGACGCTGGACGAGCAGATGATGAGCGAGGCGGCGCAGATCGCGCAGATCGCCTCGCCGACCGAGACCCTGCTGGTCGCCGACAGCCTGACCGGCCAGGACGCCGTGCGCACGGCCAAGGCCTTCCACGACCGCCTGCCGCTGACCGGCCTGATCCTGACCCGCGCCGACGGCGACGGGCGCGGCGGCGCGGCCCTGTCGATGCGCGCCGTCACCGGCCTGCCGATCAAGTTCCTCGGCGCCGGCGAAAAGGTCGAGGCGCTCGACGTGTTCGACGCCCGCCGCGTGGCCGGCCGCATCCTCGGCCAGGGCGACATCGTCGCCCTCGTCGAGAAGGCCGCGACCGAGCTGGACGCCGCAAAGGCGGAAGCCACCGCCCGCAAGCTGGCCAAGGGCCAGTTCGACCTGGAAATGATGTCCGACCAGCTGGCCCAGATGGAGCGGATGGGCGGTCTGCAGGGCGTGATGGGCATGCTGCCCGGCGTCGGCAAGATGAAGCAGCAGATCGCCGACTCCGGCATGGACGACAAGTCGATCAAGCGTCAGCGGGCGATCATCGGCTCGATGACCAAGACCGAGCGCAAGAAGCCCGACATCCTCGCCGCCTCGCGCAAGCGTCGCATCGCGGCGGGCGCCGGGGTCGACGTCGCCGAGGTCAACCGCCTGCTCAAGCAGCACCGCCAGATGGCCGACGCCATGAAGATGATGACCCGCAACGGCGGCGCCGGCTTTGCCCGCATGGCCCAGATGCTGGGCGGCGGCGGCATGGACCACCTCAAGAGCATGGGCGGCGGCAAGTCCGCCCAGCCTGATCCCGAACAGCTGCGCCAGCAGCTGGAGAAACTCCAGGGCGGCCTCGGCGGCGCTGGGTCCGGACTTCCGGGTCTTGGCGGCGGCCCCGCCCTGCCCCCCGGCTTCAATCCCTTCAAGAAATAGAATTAGACCAGAGGACTACCGACAATGCTGAAGATCCGTCTCGCCCGTGGCGGCGCCAAGAAGCGCCCCTACTACTCGATCGTCGTCGCCGACAGCCACTCGCCCCGCGACGGCCGCTTCATCGAGAAGGTCGGCACCTACAACCCGCTGCTGCCGAAGGACGGCCCGACGCCGCGCGTCACGCTGAAGCTCGAGTCGATCCAGGCCT
>CANJYY010000067.1 GCA_947479185.1 Caulobacteraceae bacterium | reverse complement strand
TGCATGGGCCCAGGCTCGGTGGTGCAGTTCGAGTTCGCCCGGACGATGGCCGACCTGGCCGCCGTGTTCGGGCTGCCGGTCTGCCATCAGCCGGTGATCGCCGGGATGGACGCGGTCAATCACCTCGACATCGCCGCTTACATCCCGAGTTACACGGCCTTCGCCATTCTGGCGGCGCTGTGGCTGGGCGGGCGGTCGCGGCTGGCGCTGGCCGCCATCGCGCTGGCCGTGGTCGCGTTCGTCGCTGACATGGTCGAGACCACGACGCTGTTGCAGATCACGAAGGATGTCGCTGCGGCCGAACCGCTGTTGCCGCGCGCGTCGACGGCGGCGTGGATCAAGTTCGCGGCGCTGGGCGCGCATGGCCTGGCGCTGGCGCTGATCTGTCTGCGCGCGGCGCCGAAACGGCGGCTCCTGGCGGTGCTGCTGGTGCTGCCGGCGATCGGCGTGGCGGCGGCGCGGATCGATCCGGGCAGCGTCGGGTTGTTGACGCTCGGCCTCGGCCTCAGCTGGACGGCGATGATGCTGCTGGCCCTGCGCGAGACGGTCTGGGTGCGGAAGGCCTAGCCTTCGGACTCCGGTGAGCCCGGAAAGCCCGGCAGGCTCCAGTGGAAGCGCAGCGCGCCGCCTCGGATGGCCAGGGCGACGACGAAGCCCGCGCCGCCGGCGACCAGGCGGTCGACGCCGAGGCTGGCCAGGGTCACGAACACCCCCGCGCCGGCGAGGGCGGCGGTGACGTAGATCTCGCGGCGAAGCAGCACCGACGGCTCACCCGCCAGGATGTCGCGCAGCACGCCGCCGAAACAGGCGGTCAGCACGCCCATGACCACGGCCGATATCGGATGAACGCCGAGGCTGAGCGCCTTGGCCGCGCCGACCACGCAGTAGGCAGCCATGCCGACAGCGTCGAGCCACAGCAACAGGCCCATCCGCCAGGTCCGCGCGCCGAGCAGCCAGACAGCGATGGCGGCGCCCAGACAGACGACCAGGTAGCCCGGCCGGGCGACCCAGAACACCGGCGCGCCGATCAACAGGTCGCGCAAGGTCCCGCCGCCCACGCCGGTGATCGCCGCGAAGAAGGCAAAGGTGATGATGTCGTGCTTGCGCCGCGCCGCCGCCAGCGCCCCGGTGGCGCCGAACACGGCCACGGCGGCGTAGTCGAACAGGATGAAGCCGAGATCGAGCGGGGACATGGGGGCATCTCTAGCGCCGGGCGGGGCAACGCGACAGCGTCCGATATCTCTCCGTCATCGTCGGACTTGTTCCGACGACCCATGAACACGGTGTGGGACGCGATCGCACCGAAGGCGCCGTGTTCATGGGTCCTCGCTACAAGCGCGAGGATGACGGGGCTTGGGGGAACCGCTAAGAGCCCGCTCATGGCAGAGCAGAAACAGGGCTGGTTCCAGCGCCTCACGTCGGGGCTGTCGCGGACGACCCGCGAGATGACCGAGCAGGTCACCAGCGTGCTGGTGAAGAAGCCGCTCGACCAGGAACAGCTGGACGCGCTGGAAGAGATGCTGATCGAGGCGGACCTCGGTCCGCACGCGGCGGCGCGCATCACCGAGGCGTTCGGCAAGGCCCGCTTCGGCAAGTCCTCCACCGAGGAGGAGGTCAAGGAAGCCCTGGCCGAGGCCGTGGCCGCCGAGCTGGTTCCGCGACAGGGCGTGTTCGATCCACTGTCGGGGCCGCGTCCCTATGTGGTGCTGTTCGTCGGGGTCAACGGCTCGGGCAAGACCACCACCCTCGGCAAGATCGCCCAGGACCTGCGGCTCAAGGGCGCGAAGGTGCTGATCGCCGCCGGCGACACGTTCCGCGCCGCGGCGGTCGAACAGCTGAAGGTCTGGGCCGACCGCTCGGGCGCCGCCTTCCTGTCGGCGCCGACAGGATCGGACTCGGCCAGCCTGGCGTTCGATGCGGTCGAGAAGGCGAAGGCCGAGGGCTTCGACGTGGTGCTGATCGACACCGCCGGCCGCCTGCAGAACCGGCAGGACCTGATGAACGAGCTGCTGAAGGTCATCCGAGTGATCAAGAAGGTCGACCCGGACGCGCCGCACGAGACGCTGCTGGTGCTGGACGCCACGGTCGGCCGCAACGCCCTGGCCCAGGAGAAGATCTTCGGCAACCAGGTGGGCGTGTCGGGCATCGTCATGACCAAGCTGGACGGCACCGCGCGCGGCGGCGTGCTGGTGCCCGTCGCCCAGGCCTCGGACTCGCCGATCAAGCTGATCGGGGTCGGCGAGGCCATCGAAGACCTGCAACCTTTTGACGCCCGGGCCTTTTCACGCTCGCTGGTCGGCCTGGAGGCCTGAGAATACCATGACTGGATCCCACGCCCGCTGGGTGCGCATCGCCGTCGACTACGGCGCGCCGATCGCCTTCGCCGTGACCTTCTACGGCTTCGGCCGCGACCTGATCCTGGCCACCGGCGTGCTGGTGGCCGCCTCGGTGCTCGCGTTGATCCTGGGCTTCGTCGTCGAGAAGCGGCTGGCCCCCCTGCCGCTGATCGCCGGCCTGTTCGCCGTGGTGTTCGGCGGACTGACGCTGGTGTTCCACGACGCCGAGTTCGTGAAGATGAAGATCACCTTCCAGAACGCCGCCTTCGCCGCGGCGCTGCTGGGCGGGCTGATGCTCGGCAAAAACCCGCTGAAGGCGCTGCTCGGCGACAGCCTGCGCATGCCCGATCCCGCCTGGCGCCAGCTGACCCTGCGCTACGGCCTGTATTTCGTCGCCGTGGCCGTGGCCAACGAGGTGATCCGCAACACCCAGAGCGACGCCTTCTGGGTCAACTTCCGCACCGCCCTGCTGCCGCTGGCGCTGGTGTTCTCGGTGTCGCAGACGCCGTTCATGATGAAGCACCTGCAGAAGCCGCAAGAGGGCGATGCGACGCCGGAACCGCCGGATCCGGGAGTCTAGGGAGCTTTCCTCTCCGCTTGCGGAGAGGTGGCCCGGCGGAGCCGGGTCGGAGAGGACAGCGCCAGTCTGGCCGACGAGTCCGAAACGCCAGCGCCGCCCCTCCACCATGCTCCGCATGGTCCCCCTCCCCGCTGCGCGGAGAGGAATGAGACCGATACAGATCGTCTGTCGTCAAACCGACGTGTAGGGTGATTATGGTCCGTCTGCGGTTGGACCCGGGAGACAGACGATGGGCAAGGACAAGGCCGGCAAGCGCGGCGTGGCGACGGAGGCTTCCGTCGGACATCTGCTGCATCGCGCGGCGCAGCGCGCTCTCGATTTCTATGCGGAGGAAGGCGGCGCCGGCGGCGTGACACAGCGTCAGCACGCGGTGCTGATGGCCGTCGCGGCCAAGGAGGGCGCGGCCCAGGCCGATCTGGTCGCCGCCACCGGCGTCGACCGCTCGACCCTCGCCGACATGATCGCCCGGATGCTCGACAAGGGCCTGCTGGCCCGCGAGCGCTCCGCCGCCGACGCGCGCGCCAACGCCGTGCACCTGACCGACGCGGGCCGCGCGGCCCTGGCCGAGATCGGTCCCCGCGCCGACGCCGCCGACGCCCGCCTGCTGGCCCTGCTGCCCAAGGGCAAGCGCGCGGCCTTCCTCGAGGCCCTGGCGGCCCTGTCGAGCGACGCCCCGGCCAAGCCCAAGAAGGTCAAGCCGCCGAAGGCCGAGAAGCCCGCCAAGCCGGAAAAGGTCGCCAAGGCGCCCAAGGCGGACAAGCCTGAGAAGAAGAAAAAGAAGAAGAAATCGGCCGAGGCCGTCGCGGCCGAGTAGCCGCCTACACCCGGATATCCAGCAGCGAGCCCGGCCGCAGGATGCGCGTCGGCTGCTCGCTCGGCTGCGCCGCAGGCATGCGCTGGACCGGTTGCGACGCGGCCTGGGCCTGAACCGGCGCGGTCCGGACCGGCGTGGCCGGAGTCTGGGTCTGTTGCGGGGCGCCCGAGGCCTTGCCCAGCGCCTGATCGAAGAAGGCCCGCTGCGCCGCGGATTTGGCCGCGCCCTGACCGGAGCCCTGGCCGGGCGGCGGGACATTGGCCCAGACATTGGGTCGAACGGGGTTCACGGGCGTCTCGGCGCTATGGTTAACGAGACGGTAAAATGCCCTGTCGTGGTTAACGCCGGGTTGCCGCGATGATGGCCCGTTCTTCATCCGGGGTCAGTTCGCCGGTGTATTTGGCGATGATCACGCCGGCGGCGTCGACGACATAGCTTTCCGGCACGCCGGTGACGCCGAACTCGAGGCCGGCGCGGCCGTCGCGGTCGAGCAGGCGGGCGACGAACGGGTCGCCGACCCGGGCGAGGAAGGCCTGGTTGTTGTCCGGCGCGTCCTTGTAGCCGATGCCGATGATCGTCACGCCCTGGGCCTTCAGCCGCATCAGGGCCGGGGCCTCCAGTTCGCAGGGCGCGCACCAGGAGGCGTAGAAGTTGATCAGCACCGGACCGGGCGCGGCCTGACCGATCAGCACCGGCTGGCCTGTTTCGAGGCGCGGCAGGGCCAGGGCCGGCATCGGCCGGCCGACCAGCGCGGCGGGCTGGATATGCGGATCGCGCTTGAGGGAATAGCCGACGAACAGCGCCGCCAGCAGGGCCAGGGCGAGCAGCGGGGTGAAGGCGAGGACGCGCTTCACGTCTTCGCCTTCGTGCGCGCCTCGACCTCGCGCTTCCAGCGGCGGGCCCGGGCCAGGCTGTCGGCGATCATCCAGCCGAAGGCCAGGGCCGTGATGGCGAAGGACGGCCAGACATAGGCCGCGTACTTGCCGGCGTCGAAATCGAACATGGGCGTCAGCCTTCCGCCGCCTGCAGGGCCAGCACCGCCGCGCGGCGGCGCCAGACCTCGGCCCGGATGCGCACCAGCCACAGCGACCCGAAGGCCGAGGTGTAGCCCAGCGCCATCAGGGCCATGGGAATGAGATAGGACGGCGGCAGGCGGTTCTCGGCCTTGGCGGCGAACACCGTCGCGCCCTGGTGCAGGCTGTTCCACCATTCCACCGAGAAGTGGATCACCGGCAGGTTGACCAGGCCCACCAGGGCCAGGATGGCCGCCGCGCGGCCGGCCTTGGTCTCGTCGTCGATCGCCGCGCGCAGGGCCATGTAGCCGAGCCAGAACAGGAACAGCACCAGCACCGAGGTCAGGCGCGCGTCCCACACCCACCAGGTTCCCCACATCGGCTTGCCCCAGAGGGCGCCGGTGATCAGGGCCAGGGCGGTGAAGACGGCGCCCAGCGGCGCGCAGGCCCGCGCCGCGGCGTCGGCCAGGGCATGGCGGTAGACGAGGGACAGGAAGCTCGCCACGCCCAGGCAGATGTAGCTGAACATCGCCAGATAGGCGGCCGGCACATGGATGAACATGATCCGGACCGTGTCGCCCTGCTGGTAGTCCTCTGGCGCGATGAAGCTGTACCAGAGGCCCGCAGCGATCAGCAGGACCGCCAGCGCCCCGAACGCCGGCGCGGCCCTCCGTGAGAAGGCCATGAACCGGTCGGGGTTGGCGAGAAAGGCGAACATGCCCGCCGACTACTCTTCGGGAAGCCGGCGGGCAAGTCTGTGTCGCCTAGTGGCCGGGGCCGTGGTCGTGTTCGCCCTCGTCGGCGTCGTCCATGCCCGGCATGCCGGGGCCGCCCGGGTGCATCATGCGCATGCCGCGACCGTGCATGCCGCCCATGCCGCCCATGCCCTCGTGCAGGGCGTCGAAGGCCTTCTGCTGCGACGGGGTGAGCTGGCCGTAGAAGGCGCGGATGGCGTCATGGCGCTTCTTGAACGCCGCCTGGTGCTCGGCCATCATCTTTTCCATCATGGCCAGGCGTTCGGGCGTGGTCTTCGGCATGTCCATCGGCGCCGGCGCGGCGGCGCCCGCGGCCGGCCGGGCCGGCGGGGCCATGGCGGCGAGGAAGGCCTTCAGGGCGCTTTCCTGGTCAGACCGCAGCTGCAGGACATCGCGCATATGCTGGGCGTGCTTCGCCGGATCCATCGGGCCGTGCATGCCCCTGCCCGGACCGTGCATGCCCGGACCGCCCGGACCGCCCATGATCATCACGCGGCGCTCGATGCGGGGCGCGCCATCAGCGGCGGGCGCCGGCTGGGTCTGGGCGAAGGCCGTAGCGACGCCTGTCAGGGCGATGACGCCGGCAAGAAGGGCTGCGCGGGAGAAGTTCGAAGTCATTGGATGGTTCCCCGATCCGGATTGATGCAGCCCGCTTTATGGACGGCGCGTGTAGCTGACGTTTGTCTGTAGAACACCGGTTTGTTGCAGCCTTGACGCAGATCAGTCGAGCGCGTTTCGGCAAGCGGCGGCCATGGCCAGCGGACTGAGCGCCACCGCGGCGGCGGCCCATCCACAAAGCAGCAGCAGGCCGGAGGTTCCGCCGGTCACCGAAGCCGCCTGGGCCAGCGCGCCGCCGCCGAAGATCACCGGCGGGGCGAACAGCGGCAGGACGATCACCGCGATCAGCACCCCGCCCCGGCGGCTGCCCAGCGTCAGGGCGGCGCCCATGCCGCCGACGAAGGCGAAGGCCAGGCCGCCGACCAGGGCGCACAGCAGGACGATGGGCGCGATCGCGACGGGCGCGCCAAGCATCAGGGCGGCGATGGGGGCTGCGAAGGCCAGCGGCAGGCCGGTCGCCAGCCACTGGGCCAGGGCCTTGACCGCACAGACCGCCTCGAGCCCCGGTTCGCCGAGCGCCAGCAGGTCCAGCGCGCCATCCTCGAAATCGCGCTCGAACAGCCGCTCGAGCGACAGCAGCGAGGCCAGCGCCAGCGCCAGCCAGGCGATGCCCGGGGCGATGACGGCCAGCCGGTCGGGCTCGGGGCCGACGGCCAGCGGCACGAGGGTCGTGACGCCGGCGTAGAAGGCCAGCGCCGGCAGCGGACCGCCGCCCCGGCCCCAGGCCAGGGCCAGCTCGCGGCGCAGCAGGACCAGAAGCGGGTTCATGCGCCGATCTCCACCGCCCGCGCCGGAACCGGCAGGGGATCGTGCACCGCCGCCAGCAGCATCCCGCCGCCGGCGAGGTGATCCTTCAGCAGGCCGCCGATCCGCTCGCGCCAGACGCTGTCGAGGGGGGCCAGCGGCTCGTCGAGCAGCCACAGCGCGCGCGGCGCGGCGACCAGCCGGGCGAGGCCGACGCGGCGACGCTGGCCGGCCGACAGCTTGCGCACCTCGAGATCCAGCAGGCGGCCGAGATCCAGCGCCTCGGCGGCGCGGGCGAGGCCGGCCTCGTCGCCGCCGGACCAGCTGGCGGCGAAGGCCAGTTCCTCACGCGCGGTTCGGCCGCCCTTGAGACCGTCGTGGTGGCCGATCAGATGCAGGTCCCGCGACCGGGCGTCGGCGGCGTCCTCCGCCCCCTCGAAACGCACCGTCCCGGCGGCCGGGCGCAGCAGGCCGGCGACCGCGCGCAGCAGGCTGGTCTTGCCCGCGCCGTTGCGGCCGATCAGGGCGATGGCCTCGCCGGCCGAGGCCCGAAACGAAAGGTGTTCGAACAAAAGCCGCTCGCCGCGGCGTATCGCGAGGTCTTCGACCAGCAGCCCTGAAATCATCGCAGGTCCCCGGAGCGGGTGGAAAAGTCCCTGACGCGGGCATGGACGGATGGCGCGACCGGGCGTATGCAGCGCGCCATCGGCCCCGCGCGTCCGCGCGCGGAGATACGCCGCGCCGGGAGGGACGCTGTGAGTCCTTTCCGAGCGCGCGATCCCGGAAGTGGTTTTCGGGCGGCCGAGAACAGGAAAGGACTCCCCCACATGGCGTCTATCGATAGCCTGCAAACCCGCCGGACCCTCACGGTCGGCGGCACGAGTTATGTCTACTACAGCCTGACGGCGGCGGAAGACGCTGGCCTGAAAGGCGTGAGCCGCCTGCCCGTGTCAATGAAGGTTCTGCTCGAGAACCTGCTGCGCAACGAAAATGGCGGCGACACCACCGAAGCCGACCTGAAGGCCGTCGCGGCCTGGGTCGACAACAAGGGCGGCGTCGAACACGAGATCAGCTTCCGCCCCGCGCGCGTGCTGATGCAGGACTTCACCGGCGTGCCGGCTGTCGTCGATCTGGCCGCCATGCGCGACGCCATGAACGCACTGGGCGCCGACCCGACCAAGATCAACCCGCTGATCCCCGTCGACCTGGTCATCGACCACTCGGTGATGGTCGACTTCTTCGGCACCGCCAAGAGCTACGGCGAGAACGTCGACCGTGAGTACGAGCGCAACATCGAGCGCTACCGCTTCCTGCGCTGGGGCTCCTCGGCGTTCAACAACTTCCGCGTGGTCCCCCCGGGCACCGGCATCTGCCACCAGGTGAACCTGGAATACCTGGCCCAGACCGTCTGGACCGCGCCGGACGCCGGCCACGAGCACGACGTCGCCTATCCCGACACCGTGGTCGGCACCGACTCGCACACCACCATGGTCAACGGCCTGTCGGTCCTTGGCTGGGGCGTGGGCGGCATCGAAGCCGAAGCCGCCATGCTCGGCCAGGCCATCCCGATGCTGATCCCGGAAGTGATCGGCTTCCGCCTGACCGGCGCCCTGCCGGAAGGCGCGACCGCCACCGACCTGGTGCTGACCGTCACCCAGATGCTGCGCAAGAAGGGCGTGGTCGGCAAGTTCGTCGAGTTCTTCGGCAATGGCCTGGCCAACCTGACCATCGAGGACCAGGCGACCATCGCCAACATGGCCCCCGAGTACGGCGCCACCTGCGGCTTCTTCCCGATCAGCCAGTCGACCATCGATTATCTGCGCGCCACCAACCGCGACGCCCAGCGCGTCAACCTGGTGGAAGCCTACGCCAAGGCCCAGGGCCTGTGGTTCGACCCGGAAGCCGAAGAGCCCGTCTTCACCGACGTGCTGGAGCTGGAACTGGGCGACGTGCTGCCCTCGCTGGCCGGCCCCAAGCGTCCGCAGGACCGCGTGCTGCTGAGCGACTCGGCCGCCGCCTTTGAAACCGCGCTCGGCGACGAGTTCGGCAAGAAGGAACAGACCGACCGCCGCGTGGCCGTCGCCGGCGAGAGCTTCGACGTGGGCCACGGCGACGTGGTCATCGCGGCCATCACCAGCTGCACCAACACCTCCAACCCCAGCGTCCTGATCGCCGCCGGCCTGCTGGCCAAGAACGCGGTGGCCAAGGGCCTGAAGGTCAAGCCGTGGGTGAAGACCTCGCTGGCCCCCGGCTCGCAGGTGGTCACCGACTACCTGGCCAAGGCCGGCCTGACCAAGTCGCTCGACGCGCTGGGCTTCAACCTGGTCGGCTACGGCTGCACCACCTGCATCGGCAACTCCGGCCCGCTGCCCGACGCGATCAGCGCCGCGGTCAACGAGGGCGACCTGGTCGCCTGCTCGGTGCTGTCGGGCAACCGCAACTTCGAAGGCCGGGTTAACCCGGACGTGCGCGCCAACTACCTGGCCTCGCCGCCGCTGGTGGTGGCCTACGCCCTGGCCGGCACGATGCGCATCGACCTGACCAAAGAGCCGATCGGTCAGGACAAGAAGGGCAACGACGTTTTCCTGAAGGACATCTGGCCGACCTCGAAGGACATCGCCGACCTGCAACGCAAGTCGGTGACCAGCGAGATGTTCGCCAAGCGCTACGGCGACGTGTTCAAGGGCGACAAGAACTGGCAGGCCATCAAGGTCGAGGGCGGCCAGACCTACGCCTGGGACATGGGCTCGACCTATGTGAAGAACCCGCCCTATTTCGAGGGCATGTCGATGACGCCGGCCGGCGTGAAGGACATCGTCGAGGCCCGCGTGCTGGGCGTGTTCGGCGACTCCATCACCACCGACCACATCAGCCCGGCCGGTTCGATCAAGAAGGCCTCGCCCGCCGGCGAGTACC
>CANJYY010000066.1 GCA_947479185.1 Caulobacteraceae bacterium | reverse complement strand
CGATGGCGGCGACTTCGCGGGCCATGCGGTCCAGCGCCGATTCATAGAGCTGACGCTCCGAATAGGACTGTTCAGGCTGGTTCTCGGCGCGGTGCAGGTCGCGGACGACCTCGGCGATCGAGATCAGGTCGCCGGAGTTGATCTTGGCTTCGTACTCCTGCGCGCGACGCGACCACATGGTGCGCTTGACCCGGGCGCGACCCTTCAGGGTCGTCAGGGCCTTGGACACGACATTGCCCTCGGCCAGCGGACGCAGGCCGGAGGTGACCGCCTTCTTGGTCGGAACGCGCAGCGTCATCTTCTCGTGGTCGAAGGTGATGACATAGACCTCGAGCGACATGCCGGCGACTTCCTGGGTCTCCACGGCACGGATCGTGCCCACGCCATGGGCGGGGTAGACCACGTGGTCGTCGACCGAAAACGCCAGACCAGACTTGCTCATATGTTCGTCCTTCTCTTGCACCCTGTCCGCGAGGTTTCGCCTCGCGGGCCGCATCCAGGCCTGTCTGTCGACAGCGAAAGCTCCTCCGACCGCGATGGGGGTCGCGGAGTGCGCCGTCTCAGATTGGATAGACCGTTAGGACACCCTCGCCTTCGCAGGCGCGCCGTTCGGATGCGGCTGTTCTTGAACCAAGGCGCGACGGCGGACCCGTCACGTCAGTCAACACCCTATCACAAAATCGAGCCTAAAGAAAGGGTTGCGAAAGCCGGCTGGACTGCTCGGGATTCAGCTACCCTTGGGTCACGACCCCTTGCCGGGCTTGTCGCTGAAGTATTTCTCGAACTTTCCGGTCTCGCGCTCGAAGTCGGCGGCGTCGGCCGGCGGCTCGCCCTTCAGCGTGATGTTCGGCCAGATCTTGGCGAACTCGGAGTTGATCTTCAGCCACTTGCCGTCGGGCTCGTCCTCGGTGTCCGGCTTGATCGCGTCGACCGGGCACTCGGGTTCGCAGACGCCGCAGTCGATGCATTCGTCGGGGCTGATGGCGAGGAAGTTCTCACCTTCATAGAAGCAGTCGACGGGGCAAACCTCGACGCAGTCCATGAACTTACATTTGATGCAGGCGTCGGTGACGATGTAGGTCATCGGGGAACTTGGCGGTCCAGATGGTTGAGTGCGCGCGCCTTTTCAAAGGCAGGGGCCGGCTTGTCAATGCGGCGAGGTCTCTCAGCGGCGACAGGAAAACTCAAGGGGGCCGGTCAGATTTGATCTGACCCCGCGCCGGCGCCGCGAAACGTCATTCGGAGGCCTCAAGCGGCGCATAGAGCGCGCGGGCCTCGGCGGGAGGGCCGCGCCGGTCGCCGAGGCCCTCCAGCCGCACCGCGACGACCCGGCCGCCGAGGGCGAAGACCAGCTGATCGCCCCGTTTCAGGCCGCGGGAGGCCTTGTCCAGCCGGCCTTCAGCCCCGGCCCGCGTGAAGCGGATTCGTCCCTCGTCGACAAAGCGGGCCGCCATCGACCGGGTCTTGAAGAACCGGGCGCGCCACAGCCAGACATCCGCGCGACAGGACTCCTCGCTCATCGGCGGACGGGGCTCATGACGCGGCGGGTTTGCGGCGTTTCGGCCGGCGGCGGCGGGCCGGCGGCGCGACCTTGAGCCCCGCCAGGGCGGCGAACGGCGAATGGGCGGGCGGCGGCGCGGCGGTCTCCGCCGGCTTGTCGGCGCGCCGGCGCCAGGCGATCGGCTCGCTGCGGCTGATCGGGGTGAAGCCCAGCGCCCGCAGGATCGCCCCCGCCTCGGCGGCGCTCCAGCCCAGGCCCTCGCGCGCCGCATCGCTCAGGATGATGCCGGTGCTCGGCTTGAAGCCGGCCCGCAGCAGTTCGTCCAGCGCCTCCAGTTGCGCGACGGGCGCGGCGAACGCGCCCACGGCGCGCAGCCCCCGGGCCGCCAGCACGCGCGGATCGGGCGCCGGCGTCGGCAGGCGGCTCAGCGCGTCCAGCGGCGGCCGCCAGGCCCCGCCGACCATGGCCTGGGCGAAGGCCAGCGCCTCCGGCTCCAGCAGCCCCGGCATGAACAGGCTGAACGCCCCGATGCGCACGCCCAGCGACCGCAGGGACCGCCGCTCGGCCTGGCTCAGCGCTTTCAGGTCGGCCTCGACAACCCGCCGGTCCAGTAGCCCGCCGGCCTCGACCAGCCGATGGCCGATGCCGCGCGGCAGACCCTTCACCTGGCCGGCGGCCATGGCCTGTTCCAGCCTGACCAGCGGGGCCAGCCGCCGCTCGCGCTCGGCGGCCAGGAAGGCCTGCAGCCGTTGTCGCGCGCGCTCCCGGGCCGTCTCGGGCCCCAGCTCGCCCAGCAGCCGCACCTTGCCGCCCTCGATGATCTGGCCGGCCGCCGCGCCGTGCCACAGCACCGCGCCGTCGGGCGTCACGCTGAAGGCGTCGTCATCCTCGCCGGCCAGCTGGCCCAGCCGCCGCGAGACCTCCGGTCCGACCGCCCGCTGGGCCGCGCCGCGCAGCGCCTTCTCCTCCAGCGAGGAGGCGGCCTTGGCCCCCTGGAACATCAGCCCCTGCAGCCGGCCGACCACATGGCCCTCGACGGTCACCGTGCCGTCCTCGGCCACGCCGGCCAGCATCTCGGACCGCTCGCCCAACTGCCGCATCAGCACGCTGGTCCGCCGGTCGATGAACCGGGCCATCAGCTTCTCGTGCAGGGCGTCGGACAGCCGCTCTTCCAGCCCGCGCGTCACCCCCTGCCAGTGGGTCGGATCGACCAGCCAGTCAGGCCGGTTGGCGACATAGGCCAGCGTCCGCACGCCGGCGAGCCGGGTGGCCAGGGTGTCGATCTCGCCGTCGGTGCGGTCGAGGCCCTTGAACTGCCCCTGCATCCAGTCCTCCGGCAGCCGACGCCGGCCGGTGGTCAGGTTCTCGAACAGGGTCCGGATCAGCCGCAGATGCTCGTCCGTGGTCTGCTTGCGGAAGTCCGGGGTCTGGCAGACCTCCCACAACCGCTCGAGCGCGACCCGGTCGCGCACCCGGTGGACGATGTCGGCGTCCTCGGCCAGCCGCTTGAGCGCCTGCTCATCCAGCGCCTCGGCCGACAGGGCCAGCCCCTCGCGGTTGGGCGTGGCGTCCAGCGAGCGGATCAGCGACGGCAGGTTGTCGAAGTCGAGCCGGTGGTTGCGCCACTGGGCCCCGGCGACCGGCTGGAAGGCGTGGTTCTCGACGCTGAGCACCAGGTCCTCGTCCATGTCCTCGGCCTCGCCGGTGACGCCGAAGGTGCCGTCCTTGACGTGCCGCCCGGCCCGCCCGGCGATCTGGCCGACCTCCTGTGGATGCAGCCAGCGGGTCTTCCTGCCGTCGAACTTGCGCAGGCCGGCGAAGGCCACATGGTCGACGTCCATGTTCAGGCCCATGCCGATGGCGTCGGTGGCGACGAGAAAATCGACCTCGCCGGACTGGTACAGCGCCACCTGGGCGTTGCGGGTGCGCGGGCTGAGCGAGCCCATGACCACGGCCGCGCCGCCCCGCTGGCGGCGGATCAGCTCGGCGATGGCGTAGACATTGTCGGCGCTGAAAGCGACCACGGCGCTGCGGCGGGGCAGGCGGGTCAGCTTCTTGCTGCCCGTGTAGCGCAGGCTGGAGAACCGCTCCCGCTCGATGATCTCGACGCCGGGCAGCAGCCGCCGCACCAGCGGGGCCATGGTCCCGGCCCCCAGCAGCATGGTCTCCTGCTTGCCGCGCGCATGCAGCAGCCGGTGGGTGAACACGTGGCCGCGCTCGGGATCGGCGCACAGCTGGATCTCGTCGACGGCCAGGAAGTCGACCTCGCGGCCCAGCGGCATGGCCTCGACGGTGCAGATGAAATACTGCGGCCGCGGCGGGACGATCTTTTCCTCGCCGGTGATCAGCGCCACCTCGCGCGGCCCTTTCAGCCGCACCACCCGGTCATAGATTTCGCGCGCCAGCAGCCGCAGCGGCAGGCCGATCATGCCGCTGTGGTGGCCCAGCATCCGCTCGACGGCGAGGTGGGTCTTGCCGGTGTTGGTCGGGCCGAGCACCGCCACGAGCCTGTGCGCAGCCTGGCCTGTGGAACGATCACTCATGCAGCAAAGGTGGGGGAGTCGCGCCTCCCCGGCAAGGTCACCGCCCGTCGTGAACGATCTTGCCCGCCACGACGGTCAGAACCGGCTTCACCTTGAGGATGTCCGCCTGCGGAATGGTCATCAGGTCGGCCGAGAAGACGGTGATGTCGGCGGGGCAGGACTGCACCAACACGCCGCAGTCGCCGCCGTCGACGTGATTGGGGGTCAGGGTGAAGGCGCTCAGCGCCGAGGCCCGGTCGATGGCCTGTTCCGGATGCCAGTCGGCCCCGGACCGGCCCTCCAGGTCCCTGCGGGCCACGGCGGCGTAGAACTCGATGCGCGGATCGCCGACCTCGACGGGCGCGTCGGTGCCGAACACCACGGTGGCCACGCTGTCGAGCAGGGACTTCCAGGCATAGGCGCCCTCAAGGCGCCGGGGTCCCAGCCGCGACGGCGCGAACCACAGGTCGCCGATGGCGTGCGACGGCTGCATCGAGGCGACGATGCCCAGGGCCGCGAAGCGCGGGATGTCCTTCGGGTCAATGATCTGGGCGTGCTCGATGCGCCAGTGCAGGGCGCGCGACACGGCCGGATCGGACCCCAGCACCGCCTCGTACCAGTCCAGCACCAGGCGGTTGCCCTGGTCGCCGATGGCGTGGAACGCCACCTGGGCCTTCACGGCCAGCGCCTGTTTCAGGATGGCCAGGGTCGCGTCGTGCTGGGCGATCAGCAGGCCGGAGCTGTCGGGCCGGTCGGTGTAGGGTTTGAGCAGGGCCGCGCCGCGCGAGCCGAGCGCGCCGTCCATATAGAGCTTCACGCCGCGCACCCGCACGCGGCCGGTGGCGTCCTCATAGGGCCCACGCTCGAGCACCTCGCCGGCGTCCTCGGGCGTCATGAACAGATCGACGCGGATCGGCAGCAGGCCTTCGGCGGCCAGCGCCATCAGCACCTGCACATCCTCGGCTTCGGTGCTCATGTTGACGGCCGTGGTCCAGCCGCGGTCGGCATAGAGCTGCACGGCCTTCTGCAAGGCTTCGCGACGGGCGGCCAGCGACAGCGGCGGCAGCTTCGCGCCGATCAGGCCCTGGGCGGCATCGACCAGCATGCCGGTCGGCTCGCCCTCGGGCGTGCGGTCGATGCGGCCGCCGACGGGGTCGGGCGTCGCGCCGGTGATTCCGGCCAGCTTCAGGGCGGCGGTGTTCAGCACCACGGCGTGGCCGTCGGCCCGCGCCAGCACGATCGGCCGGTCGGCGGACACGGCGTCGAGGTCGGCGCGGGTGGGGAACCGGCCTTCCGGCCAGTGGGTCTCGATCCAGCCGCGGCCGGTGATCGGCTCGCTGCCCGGATGGGCGATGGCCCAGGCCCGGACCGCCTCGACCAATCCGGCCACCGACGTGACCTGGTCGAGGTTCAGCGTCATCTCGCGCAGGCCGACGCCGGTCAGGTGCACGTGCGAATCGACGAAGCCCGGATAGGCGGCCGCGCCCTTCAGGTCGATCTCGGGCAGGCCGGCGGCCTTTTTCCGGGCCGCGACGAGGGATCCGGCGAAGACGATCTTCTCCCCGCGCACCACCAGCGCCTCGGGCCGGTTGCCCTGTCCGCCCACGGCCCCGACGTAGATCGGCCCGCCGAACATGAGGAATCCGTCCTCGGCGGCGCGTACGGCCGGGGCGGCGGCGAGCGTCATCAGGGCGAGCAGCAGGGAGACAAAGCGGATCACGGGAAGGCCTTGGTTGAGGAGTTAACGCGCCGGGACCTTATCAGCGAACAGGGACGAAACGAATCAGGACCGAATCACTGATTTCGTCCAATTCCTCATTTGTTCACCGCAACATATTGTATCTTAACGACGATTAACCACAATCCAAAACTACACGGTGACCTTTCTCACCACCTCGAAGCCCTTCCTCTCCCGTGAGGGAGAAGGGGACCCTGCGGAGCAGGGTGGAGAGGGAGGCGCCGTGGGTGGAGCGATAAGCGCGGTCGATCCGCATGTCCCCGCCAACGCCTCCGCTTCCCTCTCCACCAGCCCGCCAGCCTCCGGCTGGTCTCCCTCTCCCTCGCGGGAGAAGGATGAGGTAGAGGCGCGGAAGAGGGAGCATCATCCCCCGACTCCAATCCTTGACGCCTTGGCCTCACTTGCCTATACCCGCCGCTCCCGTGCGGAAGGCCACTTCCGCGCGTCCGAAATTCTTATTGCGAAGGTCGCTTACATGTCGCGCCGCTGCGAACTCACCGGTGTTGGTCCCATGGTCGGGAACAACGTGAGCCACTCGAATATCAAGACCAAGCGCCGTTTCCTGCCGGCCCTGTCGCCCGCCACGCTCCAGTCGGAAGCGCTGGGCCAGAGCTTCAAGCTGCGGATCACCAACGCTGCCCTGCGCACGCTGGACTTCCGCGGCGGCCTGGACGTGTTCCTGGCCAAGGCCAAGGACGAGGACCTCTCGCCCCGCGCCCTCAAGATCAAGCGCCAACTGAAGGCCAAGCTGGCTGAACAAGCCGCCGCCTGAGGCCACGAGCTTCAAGACGACAGACGGCCCGCGGGGAAACCCGCGGGCCGTTTGCGTTGCGGGGCGCGCACCGGGTGACCGGCGCGCGCCTTTTTGTCGATGTCAGCGCGACGCCAGCGCGAACTTCGCCGGATGCGCCGCATTGTAGGCGACGAGCTGGTCGTCTCCCATCTGGGCGACGGCGGTGTTGACGCTGCGCCGCACGCATTCCGGATAGATGTAGACCGCGAGCGACTGGCCGCGCGCGTCTTCCCAGCACACCTTGCTGGCGGCCTTCACGATCTCGGTGTGAAGCTGCTCGGTGGTCTTGCCGGCGGTGGTGACGCGAATTTCACCCGCGAGCGCCGGGGCGGCGACGAGGGTCGTGACGAGGACCGCCAGGGCGGCCGACTTGAACGTGGTCATATTGAGCACTCCCGAAAGGGGTTGAGGGTTCAACCGGTTCCGGACCGCTTCCTCCGACGACCGCGGCTTGTTCATCCGTCTGATCGTCGAGTCGGAGGCTAATAACTTTCCGCGCGTATGATCAATGATAATGTTGCGACGCAGCGGTTACATATTGCGACGCAGCATCAGCGCGCGAGCAGATCGGGTCCCGCGTCGCGAACGTCGGTGCAGCCGGTCAGGGCCATGGCCATCATCATCTCCTGGCGCATGATCTGGATGACGTGCTCGACGCCCTTTTCGCCGGCCCCGGCGAGGGCCCAGGCCCAGGCCCGGCCGATGAAGCAGCCCTTTGCGCCGCTGGCCAGCGCCTTGACGACGTCGAGCCCCGACCGCACGCCGCCGTCCATGATCACCGTCAGGTCATCGCCGACCGCCTCGGCGATGGCGGGCAGGGCGCGGATGCCGCTTTGCACCCCGTCCAGCTGCCGGCCGCCGTGGTTGGACACGATCAGGCCGTCGGCGCCGTAGCGCTTCGCCTCGCGGGCGTCATCGGCGTCGAGGATGCCCTTGATGACCAGCGGCCCGTCCCAGTTCTCGCGAATCCAGTCGAGATCCTTCCAGGTCAGGGTGGGATCGAAGTTCTTCGTCACCCACGGCCAGAACTCCATCACCCCCTTGGCCTCGGGAATCGCCGGGGCGAGGTTGCCGAAGGTGTGTGGACCGCCGCCGACCATCACGTCGAACGCCCAGTCCAGATGGGTCAGGCCGTCCCACAGCCGCTGCAGCGGCACGAACGGCGTCTGCGCGCCGAACAGGCCCGAGCGCACGTCGCGATAGCGGGCGCCGGGCACCGGCAGGTCGACGGTGAAGGCCAGCACGGGGCAGCCCAGCTCGGTCACCCGGCCCAGCAGCTCCTTCATGTAGCCGCGGTCCTTGATGATGTAGAGCTGGTACCAGGGCGCCTGGCCGCCGTCCCTGGTCACCTCCTCGACGTCGCAGATCGACAGCGACGACAGGCACATGTTCAGGCCCGCGGCCCTGGCCGCCTTCATCGCCTGGACCTCGCCGCGCCGGGCGTACATGCCGCCCATGCCGATCGGCGACAGGACCATCGGCATGGACAGCTTCTGGCCGAACAGCTCGGTTTCCAGCGAGATGTTCGAGACGTCGCGCATCACGCGCTGGCGCAGGGCCAGGGCCTCGAAGTCCTCGACGTTCCGCCGCAGGGTGGCCTCGGCATAGGAGCCGCCGTCGAGATAGTCGAACAGCACGCCGGGCAGCCGACGACGGGCCAGCTCGCGGTAGTCGGTGACGCAGGCAGGTCTCATCGGGGCGGCGTCCAGTCAAAGGCCAGCAGCAGGGTGCGCTGCGACGCGCTGAAATTGTCGTCGGACAACAGATACAGCCGCCAGCCGCCGTCCGCTCGCGCGACCACGGCCACGCCCTCGAAGTTGTCGACCGTCATCGGCGGCGCGAGGGTCAGGGTGTCGACGACCCGTCCGGCGCCGAGCGGGTCGCGCACGATCGAGACGATGATCCGCGAGCCGATGGCCGGGATGTAGCTATGGTGCAGGATGACCAGCTCGCCTTTCGGGCCGGTGGTCAGGCTGGACAGGCGGTAACCGGGCGGCGGCTTTGGCAGGCCGGCCTTTGCTTCGCAGCTCACGCTCAGCCGGCAGAACCAGATGCTGCCGGGCTCGACCCCGACCCAGTAGGCGTCGGCGGCGATGGTCGGGGCGGCGGCCAGGCCCTCCATGCCGTCGTTCTCGGCCATGGCCACGCCGGGCATGGCGACAGCCTTGGGCGGCCGGCCGGTCGAGGGGGCATAGCGCCAGACGCGGTGTTCCCGTTCGAAGCTGACGAGGGTACCGCCGTCGCCCAGACGGGTCACACCCTCGGCGTCGCCCCAGGCCTTGCCCTGGAGCGGCTGCGAATCGAGCCCCTGCAGTGGCCGCAGCGCGCCGTCGGTCAGGCCGACCAGCCGCCCGGCGGGGTCCAGCGTCAGCCGGCCGGTGAACAGGTCCGCGCCGTCGTCCGAAACGGACATCACGTCGCCATCGGGCTCGACCACCAGGTCCGACAGGCCGTGCAGACGGCTAGTCTGGTCGCTGGTGACGGCGATGCCGCCGGCGTAGGTGAAGTCGCCGGCCGTGGTCCGGGACGGATCGGACGGATCCAGCAGGACCGGCGCGGACCGCAGGGCCACTTCGGGGCCGGCCTTGACCGGCGCGGCGGGCAAAATCGGTAGGGCGGTGACGCAGGCCGCAAGCGACAGGGCGACCGCGACCAGCGACCCGGCGGCGGCCGACCAGCGCCGGCGCATCAGACCAGGGCCTCGCGCACCTGCTTGAAGGTGACGGTCTTGGGCGGCGGCGGCTGGGTCACCGGCGGCGCGGCCAGCAGGCCCCGTACATTGGCGACCCGCTTGGGCTCGTCCTCGAACAGGCCGGCCAGCTGCTCGACCAGCGCGCCGCCCAACTGCTCGACGTCGACGATGGTCACGGCCTTCTTGTAGTAGCGCGTCACGTCATGGCCGATGCCGATGGCCAGCAGCTCGACCGGGCTCTTCGTCTCGATCTCGGTGATTACGCTGCGCAGGTGCCGCTCGAGATAGTGGCCGCTGTTGACCGACAGGGTCGAGTCGTCGACCGGCGCGCCGTCGCTGATGACCATCAGGATGCGGCGCTGCTCGGTGCGGCCGATCAGCCGCTGGTGCGCCCACATCAGCGCCTCGCCGTCGATGTTCTCCTTCAGCAGCCCCTCGCGCATCATCAGACCGAGGTTGCGCCGGGCCCGACGCCAGGGCGCGTCGGCGCTCTTGTAGATGATGTGCCGCAGATCGTTCAGCCGGCCGGGCGAGGCGGTCTTGCCGGCCTTGATCCAGTCG